>JAGQPK010000692.1 GCA_020426755.1 Planctomycetales bacterium | reverse complement strand
TGGCTCACATTCCTGTCCACGACAATCTTGGGGCTGGTCCTAGCTGCCAATGACCGCTGGTTACGTGCCCCGCTTGGATTTCGTGACCTGCTCTGGAGCACCGGCCTGGTCGCGGCGTATGTCGGGACAAAACTGGCAATGTCACGCTGGGCCATCCTACCGCAAGCGTTCCTGGTGTACTTTGCCGCCGGCATCGGCCTCAGCGTGCTGATCCTGCGCGTGTTGGTCCAACCGCCCGATCAGCCAATCTGGAGATACCTGTACGGCGTGCGACCGTTCCTGGCGGCACTCGGTAGCGTGTCGCTCGAAATGTATCTGGTACACATTCAGCTCTATCAACTCTCGCTTTGGCAACGATTGGCGTTTCCGTTTAACATCCTGACGTTCTTGTTCGTTTCCGTCTTCGTGTCAGTGTTGATCCAGCGACTCGTGCGTCTGATACCTCTGCCAAAGTAATGTCATGGGCACCAATGGGCGAAGTACACAATCGAGAATCAGTGCGTCGTCGCGATGCTTCGCCTGGCGTGATCGTCGGGCATGAAGAACAGGATCGCTATCGGCGATTCAAACTAACCGCGACGCGCCGCGCGGCAAATCAAAACAGACGAGCCACGCGTTGCCTTGGCGGCAACATGTACCACTGGTAAGTTGGAGCGGATCCGTCACGGTGCGGAATGTTACCGTCGCCACACCCGACTCGAACTGCGGCGGCATGTCTTCCCACCCCGCGACTTTCATGGTGAATCCCGGACACGCGAACGGGGCATGCAGTGAAACGATGCCATCCACTTTATCGATGGCCGTCAATTCACGTGCCGCCCAGTAGCGTGCAATCTCGCTTAGCTTCATCCACTTGAGATGAGGGTAACGTTGGTGTAGCCGCCGCACGACTTGGTCGAAAACTTGCAGACCAAGTTCCTCGCCATTGAAGTAAATCCCTGTCCAATGGCAGACCATGATCGCTGGCTCACCCCGTTCGATCACGTCGATCATCCGGCCGCTACGCAGATCGGGGCTGATGAAGGCATCTGCTCCGACGGGCAACGAACAGTCCCAGCCCCCGGTCCAATCGCCCGTACACCCGACGATACTGACGACGCAGCGAGGATCTTCACCGTCGAGACCGCTTGCGAGTTCTACACGCGGCATGACACTCTTCGTGCCGCCGTCGTACAGGTCGCGAAAGTAATGAGGAATCTCCGTTTGAAACACGGATCGGCAGGACTCCAAGACGCCGGCGGCAAGCTGCGGTCGAGCCCGCGTACCGAATCCACCTGGCGTCGTAACTCCCTCGCACTCGAGCCCAGCGTCCTTGAGGATCTGCAAAGCGTAAGCCAGATACGCAGTCATCTCGTCAACACTTTTGCCGGTGGTCCAATCCCAATTCTCCATGTAGTCACGCGTGTTGGCGGCATAGGGATGCCCGGTTGCCAAATCGATTACGCGTGTGTGGGTGACCATTTCCGGATGAATATCCCACGCGGGCATCATGCGCTGCCGTACCAGATCCAACGAGGCGCGGAGTGCTTGTTGAGACCAGCCCGGCAGCAAGCGATCAACGCGTCCCACACAGGCCGGATAGGGCACGATACTGTACTTGCCACGAACGCCGTGTCCGTTGGCCCAATCGGCGAACTTGCGCACAAAGTCGTCGGGGATCTCAGCTGGCCATTGCTGCCAGTTGCGTTGATAAGCGGGATTTGTGCCGCCAAAGGCCGCATCAAACTGCGGCATCGCGAAGCGGTTTAGATTCACCAAGCAGGTCGAGTCGTCCACGATGATGCTCAACGGGACGCGTCCACCCGGATTGATCACGGTGACGCCGTCCTGGGCCTGCGCTGTGTGCTGTGGGCGTTCGCCTGGCTCTTGCCCGCACAACGTACGAGTCGGCATGGTCCCGCAGGCCGCAGCGAAGGTTCCAACGGCCATTTGTTTCAAACAGTCGCGACGTGTGTAATTCATGTCCATTGCTGCCTGAGCCAATTATTAATCCGCATCACCATCGACGGATTCGTCTAGCGCATCATCGACAGGGCCGGCATCATGTTCGTCGTCGTGTTCATCAATGTCTCGCAGCGCCGCGAGCGCCAATCGGGCTCGATCGAGGTCAGCGTGGAGGACGAGCAATTGTACATCGGCCGGCGCCTCAGCGCGAAAGCCGGCGACGAAGCCGCCTACGACTCGGACGTGAATGCCTTGAGCTTCCAGGGCTGCGGCCAACGCTGCTGCTTCGACTTCGGAAGCGACGGTTGTCAACACTTCCACCGCTTGCGGATCATGCGTCATAGGTTACCTGATTGAAGTCGACGCGCACGCCAACGAAGTGTGACATTGCCAACACGCACGCGCGTGATTCGAGGCGACGTCCTGAGTCAGTGCACTTCTGCTGGCCGCTGCATCTTCTCTCGCCAGCTTAGCAGAATATCGCGGCGTGTCACGCAGGCAGATCAACCGGGTGACCGCAGAGGTCTTCCCGGAAGTGCGTTGTGCGTCCACCACCTTCCAAGTAACGGGTCCACCGGCGCGACAAAACGGCGTCGTCGAGGCGATGTGGAACGGCACGAGTGCCACGATCAAGGCCACCACGAGCGCTAAGACAGCACGTGCGTCGCGAGTTTCGCGTGAGCTGGCACGTTCAATTGAAACACCCCATTCTGACACCGTCATGTCAGTCGCTTCTGACGGTGTCGCGGCGTCACTCGACCGACGATTTGTCACGCCGTGAGTCAGCGCAGGTGACACCACATCGCTCGCGCCGAGCACCAAACGCTGGCGTTCCGGGACTTGCGACAGCTGTGCCAACAGCTTGTGCTTGTTAGCGACCGACATCCGGACATCCGCTGAGGCTGCCCGCAAGCTTTGCAGCGTGGGCGTCAACCGCAGTGTTAACTTGCGGCACTCAGTGCACGATTCAAGGTGCGTCTGCAACAGTCCAGCCTCCGCATCGCCCGTGGTGGATTGCGTCATGAGATCGAATGCTTCATCGCAGGTGATGGGCTTCATTCCGGTGCTCCAGACTACGAGTTGTCATTGGGGTCTAACCAGGTCGCCAGGCGCTCTAGGCCGTTTCGAACACGGTTCTTGGCAGACGACAAACTGCACTGCATTACATCGGCGATTTCCTGATATTGCAGTTCGCCGAAGAAACGCAGTCGCAGGGCATCCGCCTGCACAACCGGCAAGCGGTCGAGCTGCGCGTGCAGTTGTTGATCAAGTTCGTGTCGAATGACGAGTGCCACGGGCGAAACCTTGGCATCATCCGGGCAGGCCTCCAGCGTCGCCGGATCGCAGCCCGTCGTCGGCATGAGCCGCGCGCGTCGCCCGTGAAGCAGGCCGTGTTGATGCAGCTTGTTGAAGTGGATCGTCCACAACCAAGTGCGGAATCGGTATTGCGGATTGAAAGAAGCCAGCGCCCGGAAAGCCGCCAGAAACGTCTCTTGCACCAACTCCTCAGCAATCTCGCGTTGTTGCACACGACACATCGCCAGACGCAGCAAGGCTGCTTCGTATCGCTCGATTAGCGACGCGAATGCTTG
>JAGQPK010000691.1 GCA_020426755.1 Planctomycetales bacterium | reverse complement strand
TTGATTCTCGAGTTTGGGCCAGATGATTTTCAAGCGGCGCTACCATCTCTTCGTTTGGCCTTCTCGTACTTTACTCCGCGCGAAAAGCACTACATGCTGACCACGCTGTTCGAACATCTCGGCTTGACAGACCTCAGGCCGATGACGGAGTTGTCCGTGGATGTCGCCGCGGCAGCACAGGCGCTAGCCATCGAAGAACGAGTCTTTGCAGCCATCGAAAAGTATCGCTTGGAGGCCGAATGTGACTGATTCGAATCGACAAGCTCGTTGGCGGCTCGTCATGGGGCAGGGGAGTGAGGAGCTTTGCGGTGGCCTTAGCGGAGACGATCAACAGCGCGAAGCCTGTCTCGAGTTTCTCTACAATCGCGAGTTTGGTGAGAGTCGCAACGTTCGCACCGACGGCAAAAGTGGTTTGGGCGCCTCAGCGTTGACCGTGCCAGAATGGATCAATCAGATTCACGAACTCTTTCCGAAACGTACAATCGAGCGACTGGAGAAGGATGCGCTCGAACGATATCAACTCGACGATCTAGTAACCAATCCCGATGTACTTTCTCGCGCGCAGCCGAATCAGACGTTGCTGAAGGCGGTCCTCCGTACGAAACATTTGATGAACCAAGACGTGCTAAAGATGGCTCAGCATCTGGTACGCCAAGTTGTCGAAGAGCTGATGAAGAGGTTGGCGGAAGAGGTGCGCAGCGCTTTCCAAGGAGCAATCGACCGCCGTCAGCGCTCGATGCTGAGGATCGCCAAGAACTTCGATATTCAAACGACGCTGCGACGAAATCTCAAGAACTATGATCCGGAGCACCGGCGTGTCTTGATCGAGACACCTTATTTTTATTCGCGAATGTGTCGCAAAGTTGATCGTTGGCAGCTGATTGTGCTAGTTGATGAATCAGGCAGCATGCTGGACAGTGTGGTGCACTCAGCGATTATGGCAGCGATCTTCTTCAGTATGCCGATGCTCAAGGTTCATCTGTGCATCTTTGATACGTCCGTTGTCGATCTTACGGCCGATTGCGTCGATCCCGTAGAGACATTGCTGAAGGTGCAGCTTGGCGGCGGTACGGATATTGGGCAGGCACTCGCGTATGCTGCGAGTCTGGTGGAGAATCCGCGTCGCACAATCGTCACCTTGATTACTGATTTCTGCGAGGGTGCTCCGTTGGCCCAACTCTATTCCGTGGCACGCAAATTGGTGGAAAGTGGCGTGACCACGCTGGGGCTGGCCGCGCTCGATGAAAACGCCACACCGACTTACGATCATCAGGTCGCGGCGAGATTGGTGCAAATGGGATGGCATGTCGGCGCGATGACACCGGGCGAGTTGGCGAACTGGGTCGCCGAGAAGGTGCGGAGCTAACACGATGCCGCGATCCGATTTGCTGGCGCTGACTGCGGATGATCTGGCTGCGATCACCAATCGTGGCACGGTGAAGCGAGCTCAAAAAGAATTGGCTGGGGGCGAAGTGACTTGGGAGTTTCGCGACGATCCAACGGAACTCGTTTGCGTCTGGTCCGACGGCATCACTTGTCGGTTTCCGAATGATAAGGCCATCCATGATGCCGTCTGCTCTAGTGGCGCAGTCGGGGTAACTCGGTATATCGTTCGTTCGGTGCTCGCCTATCAACACACGGTAAGTGAAACTCGACCAGAACGGCCCGCCCTCGACGACGACCAAACAGGCCATACGCAAAGCGAGCAGGCTAAAGTCGGCGGCGTATGGGACCCCGGCACGATATCCGATGACGATTTAATAGCGCAGTATTCCAAGTCCGCCGTTGCCAAGGCGCGGCAGCGATTCGAAGAGGGCGTGCTGGTGGAACTGTCGCGCGGCGCGAAGCCGACGGCGCGGTTTCTGGATGAAGCGTGCACGGTCCGCTTCTTGGTGCCCAACGACTTACGCTATGTGCAAGCTGACTGTGCTGAATCGCTCTGGCCGAAATGGGTGCCGTTAGCCGTCTGGGCGTTTCGCCACTTGCCGGCCGATCAGTTGGCCGGACTCGTTTCGATTCAGCAAAGTGAGTTACCGACGCCTACTGCGTTACTTGGCGATTTGGATCAGCTGTTGAAGGAGCTGTGTCGTGACGGTTTGAGTAATGTCGGCCGCACTTGGGCCGCGCGACTGTCACGCGTTGAAGCTGCAATGCGGCAAGAGGGATTGGTCTGGCCTGCGGAGCTCATTGCAGAGTTGCTGCTGCAAGCTGAGATGTATCGGCAGCACGACGCGCGATTTGATCCGCTCCGAAATGTTGAAGTGGTCGGCGAGTTGCTGGCCAGAAAACGCGCCATGGAGCGTAGTACGTCAGCTGTTCCTCAACCACTAATCCGCGGTTCGCGTTCTGACCGTCCGACGGAGATCTCCGGCGGACGTATGGTTGGTGTCGGTCTGGGCGTACGCGTAAGTAAACGGCTGGTGACGATCAGTGCCTACTTACAAGACATCGATTCAGGCGCAATTACCGCCGTGGAACGATCGTTTGCCGATCCCGTTGATTCGTCAGAGGCCAGTCTACGATCGTTCAGTGATTTGGCCGAAACGATTGTGGCAAGGGGCGCTTCGTTGGGCAATCTGGCAACGTCGCAGTTGCTGATTAAGTCGGGCAAACGCACTCCAAGTGGTGTACTCATCCTGCCGCGCACCCACGCCAGCGTGGCCGTCAACCCGCAGAGTTTCCAGTGGGAACAGCTCAAGACTCCATTTGCCGTTGAAGGTTTTGCTCAGCTTGCTGCCCGTCTCAGTTCGCTACCGCCGTCGTATCTCCGTCCGCTGCGGCGAGCGGAGAATCTACATGTCGTCAGTGTTGCCCAGGTCGACGGCGTTGAATTCGACCCGGCGCGACAATGTCTGACCGCTACGGTGAAAGACGTGCAAGGCGATACCGCTCAACTCATTCATCCGTTCGTCACACGTGGAGCGATGGGGTTCAATGCTCTACTCAAAGCTCTGCAGGTCAGTGGTGATCAAGTCAGGTTTGTGTGTGGCCATGTCCGCAGCGTCGGTAGTTCACTCGAGATTCGGCCGGTTAGCGTGATTGTTGATCGCGATGGGCAGCGCACGATGTTGTTGCCCTGGGCATCGCGCGAAGTGGAACCTGCTGTAGCCGATGCCGTCGCGAATCAGAATTGGCGAACTGAACGGTCGGTAATCGAGCAATTCCAGCAGGAGTTGCAGGAAGCGTTGGCGGATCTGTTGCTCAACGGAATCCACGATGGCGATCAGCAGACTTGGAACGAATTGACGCGAACGAGTGAACGCCTGGGCTTCAATCGTTTGGCTCAGTCAATTCACGCGCTGTCGGAGAGCTTGCATGCGAGGTCGAACGATCCCCACTGGGATGGTTCTCTTGCCGTTCGTCAAATCCTGGAGCTCTGTTTGTTCGTTCGGCTGGCGATGGAGTGAGCGACCGCCTGATTAGTTCGTCGTAACGCGTTCGCGTCAGCCGCTAGTTCGCCGTAACGCGTTAGCGTCGGTTTTGTCCCGTCGCAGATTCTCGAGTACCGATAACCGCGGCTAACGCCCAATGGCACTCAGTT
>JAGQPK010000690.1 GCA_020426755.1 Planctomycetales bacterium | reverse complement strand
TGGGGGCTAGGCGATGAGGCACCCGGCGGCGCAACCGGCCTGCCGAACCGTCAAGGGTTCGACTTCTTCTACGGCTACTTGAATCAAGTGCACGCTCACAACTATTACCCAGAGTTTCTCTGGCGCAACGAAGTTAAGGAGCCGTTGCGAAACGTCGTGAAGTCAGTGCAGAGACGCTACGGCGGGTTTGCTGGCGGTTGGGCAACGAAGAAGATCGACTACAGCCATGATCTTGTCACTGCGGAGGCATTGAACTTCATTCGACAACAAAGCAAGCACGGAGCGCAACCGTTCTTTCTCTACTTGGCACTGACGATTCCACACGCAAACAACGAAGCCACCGGCGGCACAGGTGACGGTCAGGAAGTGCCGGACTACGGCATTTACGCAGACCAGCCCTGGCGGCAACAGGACAAGGGCCAAGCGGCGATGATTACTCGCATGGATGCGGATGTCGGTCGCTTGTTGGATTTACTGAATGAGTTGGGCATCGCCGACAACACGCTGGTGATGTTTACTAGCGACAACGGACCACATTCTGAAGGAGGCTACCGCACTGCGCACTTCGATCCTAACGGTCCGTTGCGGGGAATGAAACGTGATCTCTACGAAGGCGGCATACGCGTGCCGATGATCGCACGCTGGCCAGGCACGGTGCCGGCCGGCAGAACAACTGATCACATCGGCTACTTTGGCGATCTGATGGCCACTGCCGCAGAACTCGCCAGCACGACGACGCCGCAGAATCTCGATTCTATCAGCTTCCTGCCGACGCTCCTCGGACATGCTGATGAACAGCGGCAACACCCGTATCTATACTGGGAATTCTACGAACAGGGCGGCAAGCAGGCCGTCCGCGCTGGCCGTTGGAAGGCAATCCGCAAGCCGTGGAATGCCCAAGGCGTCACGGAGCTCTACGATCTGGAAACGGACATCGGCGAAACTCGCAATTTGGCAGCCGAACATCCAGAGGAACTGCGTCGACTCGAAGCGTGGCTGCAGGAAGCTCACGTGGATAATCCCAACTGGCAAGTCCGCTGAGGGTCGCTGCATATTTGGTAAGTTTTTGCGACCGGTTGGCACCCGCAAGTCGTTAATCCGTTGTCGGCCAGACGAACGCCCTGACCGGGGGATGGCCGCCGGACGAACGATTCGCAACTTCAAATCCCAAGGTGTCGACCATGTCCAACCGCCAACGTTCTGTACATTCCGCGCTTCAACGACGTCCTCAAATGGAATGCCTTGACGATCGCATCTGCATGTCGGTGGAAGCGACATACGATGCGGGGATGCTAAAAATCGAGGGCACGCGTGGTCCTGATAGCGTGCTCGTCCAAGACATGGGCGACGGCAGCGTACGTGTCGCGGACTTGACCGACAAAACAGACTGGACCTTCGAGAACGTTCGCGGCATCTTGATCGATATGGGGGCCGGGGAAGATCGCTTGCGATACCAACGCCAAGATGGACCGACACCTGCACCCAAATTACACGTCGACCTGGGTGCTGGTGATGACGTGATGCGAATGGACGTCAGGGCGAAAGGTGAAGCGAGCGACATGCAGGTCGACCTCGATCTGGAAACTGGAGACGGCGACGATGACGTTGCTGTGTCATTACTATTGCCGGCGGTGCAAAAAGTACGCGAGGCCGCGGCACGCATGAACGTCAATATGGGCGACGGCAACGACAAGCTGCGTGTGATGAGTCGCAACGCGGCGCAAACAGATTTAAAAGTGGACTCGGGCGACGGCAATGATTCAATTCTCATCGGACTGCTGCTTCCCGCAGTGCAGAAGGTGCGAGAATCGGCTGCCACGGACGCACCGACTCCCGACGTGACTCTCGACATTTCGACAGGTGACGGCGATGACGATGCCGCGGTCAGCTTGCTGTTGCCTGCCGTACAGAAGGTCCGCGAGGCAGCCGCACGGGCGCAGGTAGATTTAGGAGACGGCGACGACAAGTTCAACTACCATTCGCGCGGCATTGAGCAAACCGCACTCGATGTGCTGGCCGGTGACGGTGACGATTCAGTCGCCATTGGATTGTTGCTGCCCGCAGTTCAAAAGGTACGAGAGGCGGCAGCACGAATGCACGTCGATCTGGGTGGTGGAGATGATCGATTGCGAGTATCGACACTTGGCGTGGAAGCAGTCGATGCAGTTTTGGCGGCCGACGCGGGTGACGATGACGTGCACGTATCACTGCTGCTGCCAGCCGTCCAAAAAGTTCGTGAAGCCGCCGCCCGTGTCCATGTTGATCTGGGCGCCGGAGCCGATAAACTCAAATTGAACGTGCGTGGTTTCGACAAAGTCGAGCAAGAGATCATTGCTGATCGCTTCGACAAAGTCGATGGATAGGCCGTGTGAAGCGACGCTGACATCAACGCGTTGCGGCAACAGCACGCCGAGCGCGTTGTGCGGCGAAACACATTCGTAGTGTCATCAAGCCGCGCCGCGGGAACACATGATTTCCAATCAAGGCGACAGCGTATGCCGGAAACACCGGATCCGTACGGCTACAACACGATCCCCTACCCTGCTGCCCCCTATCCTTATTCACATCCCGACCACTTGGCCATGCTGGGGACGTTGCTCGGGTTGTCCCCACCCGACGTGAATCATTGCCGGATCCTGGAGATTGGTTGTGCTGACGGTGCCAATCTCCTGCCGATGGCCTTGGCATTGCCCCGCAGCAAGTGCGTCGGTATTGATCTGGCTGATCAGCAAGTCACGCAGGGTGAAACGGTGCGAAGAGCTCTGGGTCTCGCGAATGCCACCCTGTCATGCGAGAACCTCGACACCTGGGAACCGTCCGAACCGTTCGATTACATCATCGCGCACGGCTTCTACTCCTGGACACCGGCGGCGACGCGCGACAATCTGCTGCGATTCATCCAGCGTTGGCTCTCACCCAACGGCATCGCATTTGTCAGCTACAACGTGATGCCGGGTTGGCAGACACGGCACTCCCTACGCCAATGGCTCCGTTGTCAAGCGCAGCCCGGCCCGCCTGCGACTTCGCTAGCGCACGTCCGAGCTCAACTGCACAAACTTCATCAAGCGTGCGATGCGTCACACGACACGCTGGCGTTACTCAACGTTCACCGTGAAGTTTCGCGACTCGTTTCTTGGAACGATGCCTACTTGCGCCACGATTTACTGGAGGACAACAATCATCCTGTAACGTTCATGGAGTTCGTCGAGCACGTCGCCACACACAAACTGCAATTCCTTTGTGAGGCCGACTTCGCTTCGATGACGGGTATCGACTTGCCGCCGGAAATCGTGCAGATCCTGCCGACAATCGCGCCTTCGCAATTCGAACGTGAAACACTGATGGACACGCTGACACAACGCGCCTTCCGCCAAAGTCTCGTGTGCCATGCAAGTGTCACGCCCAATTTACGCATCACCGTTGATCGACTGACGAACTTGCTAGTTGGCGGCACGTTCACAGAGAAGACCTCCCCAGCGGGCTTGCCGAAGTTTACGGCGGCGAGTGGTTGGGAAATGGAACTGAGCGACCCCGTGGTCGTCGCGGCAT
>JAGQPK010000068.1 GCA_020426755.1 Planctomycetales bacterium | reverse complement strand
TACTTGGACTGGTCGGTATGGGCATCTCCTGCCTGTCGCTTCGCCGACGCAGCTAGCGCCAAAAGTGCCGCTGCGAGCAGCATTGTTCGTCTAGATGACCGAGCGCGATCATGCTCGGTCATTCAGTTCACCGTAACGCTGTAGTTCGCCGTAACGCGCCAGCGTCGGTTCATGCCCTGGCGCCGATTCATCCTATGAAGAGAACCGCGGCTGGCGCCTTTCGGCGAACTAACTGCGGCGCGCCTTTCGGCGAACTGGGAGCTTTGGTTGTCTAGATTGAATGGCCGACTGGTCAGCCACCTGGCATCCGTGTATGCTGACCGATTCGGAGCTGAGTCCGACCGCAACCTGTGGAGAAGCAGGACGTGGCGAGATAACTCAGCGTCATCGGATCAGTAGTGCCGGACGCGGCGCTGCATTCACGCTCAACTGCGATATGCCCTCCATGGCCGACGAATCTTGGCGAGCTTTATATCCGTTCGAGTCGCATTGGCGACAGATTAGGGGTGGGCGGTACCACTATTTGGACGAGCGGCAGTCAGGTGAGCAAGGCATGCGTGCTCCCTTGCTGATGGTGCACGGCAACCCCACGTGGTCCTTCTACTGGCGACGTCTCGCGCAGGCCTATTCTCCGACACACCGAGTTGTCGTGCCGGACCACATGGGCTGCGGCTTGAGCGACAAGCCGACCGACTACGACTATTGCCTGCAGACGCACATTGACAACCTTGTGTCGCTGATCGACGAACTCGATTTGCAGAACATCACGCTGCTGGGCCATGATTGGGGTGGTGCGATTGGGATGGGGGCCGCGGTTGCGCGACCGGACCGATTTTCACGCTTCGTGTTGTTCAATACCGCCGCGTTTCCGCCGCCGTTTTTCCCGTGGCGGATTCGCGTGTGTCGCACGCCGATCGTCGGACGGATTGCGCTGCAAGGATTCAATCTGTTTTCACGAGCTGCCCTGCAGATGGCAGTCGAACGCGCTGAGTCATTGCCGCCGGCTGTACGGGCTGGGCTGTTGGCACCCTACGACTGTTGGTCGCATCGTGTCGCTGTTTGGCGGTTTGTCAAGGATATACCTGCCTCGCCATCGCATCCGACGTACGCCACGCTCCAAACCATTGAAAGCGGATTGCAGCAATTCTCAAATCGCCGCACCATGCTGGTCTGGGGGAAACGCGACTGGTGCTTTCGGCCGTCGTGCATGGACCGTTTCTTGCAACATTGGCCGAACTCCGATCAGGTCTGTTTCGAGAACGCGGGGCACTGGGTGATTGAAGAGGAACATGAAGGCATCGTCCAAGAGTTGACTAAGTTTCTCGCTGAGGAGGAGAGTGATAAATGAGCGATTCGGACAAGTTGCATGCTTGTCTCGATGACCAAGGTGGACTGCGAGAAGTCTCCGCATCACTCCAGAAACTGCCGAGCGTTGTCGATTGGCTACAACAAATCACGGCTACGGACTCTGACTTTGTTCCCGTTCCTCATTGGTTTGACTTAGTGTCCCAAAATGGACGCAGGCTGGGAGGAATTCTCGAACTGCAGGCTGGCGGTGATGATGATCGCCGCTGGTCTTGCCAGCCGAACCAGCACGCCACATGGTTAAAGTGCTTGCCACGCTTGCTGCCCGGTTGGGTTCACGACGCCTTGCAACCCGTCGCAGCCGTTTCGCACTACGCATGCGCCGGCAAACGCGTCACGGCTACGCAAGCCGGTGTTGCTGACTCGAATGTGCAGTCGCTGCACAACTGGTTCGAGTCGATCGAAGCATCCATTACCGTCGTTACTCAGTCACTCGTGAGCTGGCGAAAGGTTGTCATGGCGGATAGCATCTCCCATCGCCCGGATGTGTCGACCGACCAACGCTTGAGTGCCGCGATTGATTTGTTGAGCTTTTGGCTGCGGGGGTTCCGCGTCGAGCGGGCCCCGGACACCGCTCCCCAGGAAGTTGCGGGGCAGCCCGCAATGGACGCCGGTACTCGACGTAGCGAATACGATCAGACGACGCTCAGTCTTGTCGCCTTTCTTTATCATCTCGTAGCGCCCTCGACGGCTGACGATGCTGGAGTACGTGGGCAACTGCTGTTCAATATCAACACTGCAACTCAACGCGTGCGGACAACTGTTCTGCATGAAAGTGGTTCGCGTGCCGGTGGGCAGTTTGTGGCGGTGTGGTCTGGCACGCCACTGCAACTTACGGATCTCGAGTTCGCGGAGGCCGAACGAATCTGGGCCCACACTTCACTGATGCGGGACCTGCCGTCATGTCTCAACTAACCATTGGCCAATGTGCGACGCTGTCGTGCCTGCTGGAAGTTGCGGCGCCGAAGCCCGGCAACGTACATCGGGGTGCCGATTTTCCTGACATGACGCTGCAAGATTTGCTCGCCAGCGCCGTCGCAATTGGGCCTGCACTCGAACTTGCACCGGACCACGGTGTTGGTGCGACGGCACTCGCCGCGATCCAAGCCACGCGACAAGTCACTCACGCGAATACGAATCTCGGCATCGTCCTCTTACTAGCGCCGCTGGCCTGCGTATCTCGTGAGATTAGTCTGTCGGACGGCATTCACTCGGTGTTGTCAGCGTTGACCGCCAATGATTGCGCCGATGTATATCAAGCGATTCAGCTTGCGTCCCCAGGCGGCCTGAATCCACAGGAAGTTCAACTTCACGCCGATGAAGTGACGACGATCCGTACGAACAACGCTGCGGAGAATCAACAGGTTGCGGATCGCGGTCGTTCCTTGCCGAACGACTTGCTGTCAGCAATGCGACAGGCCGCGGACTGGGATCTGATCGCGCAGCAGTATGTGACCGACTTCGCGCTTGTTTTCGAATCGATCGTGCCGTGGCTGATGGCTACGCCGCAATTGAGTCTGTCGGATCGGATCGTACGTACTCACGTGCGGCTCATGAGCGAATTCCCGGACAGCCTGATTGCACGTAAGTGTGGGCAGAGCGTCGCGCGTGAGTCGGCCGCAAATGCCGCCGCGGTCCTGCGCGCTGGCGAAGCTCACGAGAGCAACTATCATGATGCACTGGCCGATCTTGACTTTTGGTTGCGATCCGATGGCAACCGTCGCAACCCGGGGACTACGGCCGACTTGATTGCCGCGGGGCTGTTCGTATTATTGCGCGAAGATCTGATATCTGCTCCGTTCAACTAGTTTGCTTGGAGATTCAACGTGTCGAATGAATCCTATCACGTGCGTCTAACGAAGGACTATCTCGTCTTCAGCGCCGCTCACTTTATCACCTTTGCCGGCAACATCTGCGAGCGATTGCACGGGCACAACTATCGTGTTGAGGCGGAAGTGCATGGGCCGCTGGATATCAACCACTACGTGATTGACTTCATCGCGCTTCGTGATGCACTCAAAAAACGCGTTGATACGTGGGATCACCACGTGCTCCTGCCGACTCAGCATGAGCAGATTCGTGTTGAGTCCGATGAACGTGAGGTGATCGCAACCTTCGAAGACCGACGTTGGGTCTTCCCGCGAGAAGATTGCATTCTGTTGCCAGTCGAGAATACGACGGCAGAGCGTTTGGCGCGATGTTTGGGTATGGGTCTGTTGGAGGACCTGGCTGCGCTCGGACAGCCGGCTCCGGAGATGCTACGAGTCGGCGTCGATGAGAATGAAGGGCAATGGGGCATCTGGACCTGGCGACGTGACTCACACTAACGCCTCACTTGCTGCCCTTACTGCTTTACGACGGTTGTCAGTTGAATCAGTTGCAATGGAAATGGCTGCACTTGCGTCATGTAGTCGTTCACCACTCGATTCATGATCGTCTGATACGCATTGATGTCGTCGCGATACCTGCGTCCTGTGACGACGAGCATGATGACTTCGCTTTTGTTTGCCGTGTTAACCTCCAATCCGTCGAGGATGCGCGCTGTTAACCGCGGTGTCGCTGCGCCGAACTGTGCTTCTACGGCCGAACGCCACAAAGTTTCCGAACGGAGATCGGCAACGACCTGCTGTTTGTTGACTTCATGCGGGATCACTTGCCCCGGTACTCGGTGCAAACGCAACATACAGATCACTTCAAATGTCTGATTATTCGCGTAGAGATTCACCGCAAACGCAATGATGGTCGTGAAGATGAACATTGTCGCCAGCGAAACTCTCAGCGATCGTTTTGGGCGAGGCGGCAGGGCGGCGAGTCGCTTGGGGCGTATCAGCCGCCAGAGGATCAATCCTAAGGGCCAGAAGACGAGTGCCACTAACAACGCAGCGAAGATCTCCGGTTGCCCGCGGCGGCGAGCATCGTCATAGGCCCACCAAATGCTCAATAGATACGCATAGAATAGCGTTGCAGCAATGAGACTGGCGAAAAGTACGAACAAGACCGTTCCCATCGTCTGCGACCTCCGTCGTGAACGACTCCAGCGAATGCTCAATAATTCAGAATAGGCTGTCGTAAACCGAATTTGCGGTTCGTCTATTCGTAGTGTGCGAACCATCATTGTCCATTTTCAGAACGCAAGGATCAATAATGTCAAAGAAACGATTCCTTTGTATTCAACGTAGCCAAGCCGGTGGCGAATGTACTCCACCTACTTCAGAGCAAATGCAGCAGATGTATGCCAACTTCATGGCATGGCAGGAGAAGTTCGGCAGTTGTATTGTCGACATGGGCGGCAGGCTTGGCGGCGGCGGCGTTGTTTCCGCGACGGCGGTGACAGATGGGCCGTACGTTGAGTCAAAGGAGGTCGTCGGCGGCTACATGATCGTCGAAGCGGAGAGTCTGGCGGAGGCTCAGCAAATTGCACAAGCAAGTCCGGGCGTGGCGATGCCAGGCACAAGTGTCGAAGTCCGCGAGATCATGACTTCGTCGTAACGAAATATCCGTTCGCCAGATCATGTGTTCGCCAGATCATAAGTTCGCCAGATCATAAGTTCGCCGCAACGCGTTAGCGTCGGTTCTGTCCTGCCACGGAGTCTCCGGCCGCTGCGAGAACCACGGCTAAAGCCTTTCGGCGAACTAATTCAGAGCGCATCGAGAACCGCGGCCGGCGCCTTTCGGTGAACTTTTGCCTAATCGTTAGAGTCTCTGAAAGCCGAATAAATTCGCGCGGCCGTTGCGTTTGGATGCGCAATTTGTGGCTAAATGCTGGCAACTTGTCGTGATATGCCAGCGGCGTCATGACTTCATAGCATGCGTGGCGCATCGTGGGGTGGCTGGCGATACATGCCGAGCTGCCGACCGCTTAGCAAGGGAGAATGCGCATGCGGGACAGTACCGCGGAACATGCCGCTTGGATCGTCGCGAGCTTACCGCCGGCGGAGGCCGAGTTGATTCTGCGGCGTTTGCCTGATTCGACCGCGGACGCATTGCGAGCTCGGGCCGGTGCCGCAAATTCCCTGCGCATGTCGCGTGAACAGGCGGCAGTGGTGCGCCGTTTCATTGGTGAATTCCCTGGCCACACGGCATCGCGAGTTCATCGGGTTGACGGCGCGAGCGAGCGAAATCCATTCCACTTCTTGTGGCAGCAACTGCCATCCCGCGTGGCCTCGATTCTGTCGCACGAGCTCCCGCAGACCGCCGCGACTGTACTCACGCAGTTGCCCGCCCATCAAGCGGCCGACGTTCTGGCCCACTTGCCGGCTGGCCTGCAGCGAGCAATTGCCGCACATCTGCGGGACTCGGGACCCGTGTCTCCCTTCGTTCTGGAAGAGCTGGCAGATGAGTTGGCACAGCGTCTGAATGGCGGCACATCCGCGGGCCCCATCGTGTCCGCCACGGGCCGCGAGCAACTCGCGGAGATTATCTCCTGTGCCGACCAAACAACTCGCGAGCGGTTAGGAGCTGTATGAGGCGCTCAGCGTCCAGGAAGCTGTGACATGATCAGCAGCAGGCGAAAGCCGCGGTTCTCACGGCGGTCTGTCTGAATTAGATCGCCGAAAAGCGTTAGCCCAAAGGCACTCAGTTTAGATGTGCGCTGCAGTTCCCCCTCCCGCAATTGGCGTTCAACGGTCTTGAAACTCGCAGTACGGGAGGGGGTTTGGGGGAGGGCGACAGATACTGAGCGCAACGCGTCGCAGCAGTCGCTTTCACGAGCGACCATCTTGTTTGTTGGCTGTCACGGAGCAACGAATCGACGCAGATCTCGCCCAGGCCAAACTCATTGCGACCGACACAGTCAACTGTGATCGGAGGCTTAACTGGTTCCCTCCCCCTACCCCCTCCCGGTGTCGAACCGCGCGAAGTGGAGGCCATCGACGGGAGGGGGAACTTCGGCATGCAGGCCTCTGAGTACTGGCAATGTCGGTGCTATCAGAGAAGTGTTGTACGATGAGGGATTCAGGGGGACGGCGACAATCGCGGAGCTAGTAGTTGCACGAAACTTCTGCGACGCTAACGCGTTGCGGCGAACTAACGAGTTGGCGAACTGAAGCTCTGTCAATCTGAAGATCCGCCAAACTGCGAGTCATCCCTCATCCCCTGTTACCGGGGCTAGCGGCGCGGTAAATTTCCTGCCATGGCCACGACCCCGATGATGCAGCAGTACATGGATGCGAAGGCAGCGTGCGGCGACGCGCTGCTCCTGTTTCGCATGGGTGATTTCTATGAGCTCTTTTTCGACGATGCGCGGATCGCCGCTGAACGCGTGGGCCTGACGCTCACCAGTCGTGATCGCAATAGTGCGAATCCCACGCCGATGGCGGGATTCCCGCACCATCAGTTGGAAAGCTACCTGGCGAAACTCATCGCCCAGGGTATGCGCGTCGCGATATGCGAACAGCTTGAAGATCCCAAGCAGGCCAAAGGGCTTGTCAAACGCGACATTACACGCGTCGTGACGCCCGGAACACTCACCGACGACGCGTTGCTCGACCCCCGCGAAAGCAATTACTTGGCGGCCGTCGCAGAAGAGCGCCCCGGCAAGCACAAGCGTGGCTGGGTCGGCATGGCATGGGTGGAACTGTCGACCGGACGATTTCGCGCCGCCGTTTTTCCTAGCGATCACATCGCTGATGAACTTGGTCGGATCCGTCCGTCGGAGTGCCTGGTCGTCGAGGATCAGCGCCCCGATGGTCTGCAGGCGGTCGAATCGATGATGATCACGCCGCGCCCTGCTTGGGAATTCGCGCTGGAGGGCAGTCGGGAAACATTGTCCAAACACTTCGGCACAGCAACGCTCGCCGGATTCGGCTTTGAAGAAGAAGATGCACTCGCGATTCGTGCGGCCGGCGCTGTACTCGCTTATCTTAATGAAACCCAGCGCGCGTCGCTCGATCATATTGATCGCCTCATCCCCTATCGCGCGGGCCAGTCGCTCGAGATCGATCAGGCGACTCGCCGCAGTCTCGAATTGACACGAACCATGCGCGACGGGCGACGGGAAGGTTCGCTGCTTTCCGTCATTGATCGAACGGTGTCGGCGATGGGGTCGAGGTTGTTTGCTGATTGGATCTCGAATCCATTGACGGATATGGCGCTGATCAATCGACGTTTGGATGCCGTCGAAGAATGGCTCGACCAGCCGGCGGTTTCGCGCGATTTACAGGAAGAACTCAAGCGAATCTATGATCTGCCACGGCTGTTGGCGCGAGTGGCTACGGGGCGCACAAATCCGCGCGACCTGAGTTACGTGGCGCGAACGTTGGAACGCTTGCCGGCCATCAAGCAGGCGCTCCGGGCACGAAAATGCGAACTGTTGCAGCAACTGGAGGCCGGTCTCGATCCGTGCGAATCACTGCGTGACCACTTGTTGGCAGCATTGATGGACGATTGTCCGCTTACGTCGGGCGACGGAAACTACATCCGCGAAGGTTATTGCCCGGAGTTGGACGAGCTGCGTGAATTGGCAACCGGTGGCAAAGAGTGGATCGCTCAGTATCAGGCACAACAGCTCGCCGAGTCCGGTATTCCGAATTTGAAAGTTGGCTTCAATAAAGTCTTCGGGTACTACATCGAGATTACGAACGCGCATCGCGAAAAGGTTCCACCGCAATACATCCGCAAACAAACGTTGAAGAATGCCGAACGATACATTACTCCTGAATTGAAGGAGTACGAGGAGAAGGTGCTTTCGGCCGACGATCGCGCTAAGGATGTCGAGTATGACATCTTCATTAAGCTCCGGGCTGAAGTCCAGGAGCACGCTCGACGCCTGCAGGTCACGGCAGAAGTGCTGGCGCAGTTGGATGTCTTGTTGTCGCTGGCCGATCTTGCTCGAAAACAGAACTATTGCCGACCACGCGTGGTGGAGGAGTCAGTGCTGTCGATCATTGATGGTCGACACCCCGTGCTCGATGTCATGACAGCGCAAGGCACCTTTGTTCCCAACGATACAATTGCTGACGACGAACAAGGTCGGATACTACTTATTACCGGCCCAAATATGGCGGGCAAAAGCACGTACATTCGTCAGGTCGCGCTGCTAACCTTGATGGCTCAAGCCGGCAGTTTTATTCCTGCGCGGGAAGCAACAATTGGGATTGCCGATCGAGTATTCGCGCGAGTGGGAGCCAGCGACGAATTGTCAAAGGGCCAGAGTACGTTCATGGTCGAGATGACCGAGACGGCGCGGATTCTCAACACCGCCTCGCAACGTAGTTTGGTGATCCTGGATGAGATTGGCCGAGGTACCAGCACCTATGATGGCCTGTCGCTGGCCTGGGCAATCGTCGAACATCTGCACGACGAAGTCGCTTGTCGAACACTGTTCGCAACGCATTACCACGAGCTGACCGATTTGCAGCAGTCATTGCCACACTTGCGCAATTTGAATGTGGCTGTCAAAGAGTGGCAGGAAGAGGTTGTCTTCTTGCACAAAATTGTCGAAGGGGCCGCGGATAAAAGTTATGGAATTCACGTGGCCCGACTGGCCGGTATCCCTAGCGAAGTGAATGAACGAGCGAAACAGATTCTGAATCGGCTGGAGGCAGAGCACATTGACGGAGCGGGCCGACCGAAGATTCCTCCACCCCACGTGTCACGCAAGGCAGCTGATATACAACTGACCCTGTTCGGGCCACCCGAGCATCCTATGGTGGACGAATTGCGGAAGCTGGATGTTGATCAGTTGACGCCAATGCAGGCACTTTTGCGATTGCAATCTTGGAAGACACAGGTTCCTCCGTAGTTCGACGAATCGCAGTAGTCGCGGTTCACGTTGTCGTTGGAGTCGAGCTCGGGTTAGAACCGACGCGAACGCGTTGCGGTGAATTACACTGCGAGTAAGTTTGCCGCAAGGCACCAGCCTAATGGCACTCAGTTGAGATCTGCGACGTCCCCCCTCCCGCAATCGACTCTCAACTGTCCTTAGACGCGCAGTACGGGAGGGGGATTCAGGGGGAGGGCGACTGGTACTGAGCGTGAGGCACCGCAGGAGTGACTTCAACTCCCGACAATCTTCCTTCGCTGTATAAGCCACCTCAAAACGACGCCAACTCGGTTCCCTCCCCCTGGCCCCCTCCCGGTATTGCGTCACGCGAAGTGGATGCCATCGACGGGAGGGGGAACTACGCGTTTTTTTTTAAATCCTGAAATCTCAACTGAGTGCCATTAGGCGCCAGCCGCGGTTCTCACGTTACTGAAAATTAGCGCCGAGTCACGTCGCTAGGAAAATCTAATTAACCACGACGTCACGAAGCACACGCGAACTGAGAGCACGCGAACCTAGTACACGCGAACCTATTGCGGCAAACGGAAATAACTGCACCACGCATCGCAGTTTTTCCTCATAATGCCATAGCGATCTTGGCAATGGCTTGCGTGACCTCATTGGCGTGTATTCCGGGGCAACGCTCCAGCGGATTGCCTATCCCAGTCCGCAGGGCTGGGACCCCGAGGCGGCGTACGATCATCAAGGGCCAACGGCCCGGCCGATTGCGGCCAAGAACGTGGCAAATTGCCGGGCCGTTGACCCTGCAGAGAGCAACTCGCATGAAGTCCCAGCTCTAGTGGAACGCTATTTCCCGTTTGCCGTACTAGCACCTAGCACCTAACCGCTAGACGTCTCCCATCTTCTCTGTCACAAAAATGTTGGTCTAGCGGTACGGCACGGTCACGCCGATCAACATCAGCTCGGCATCTCAGGCGTTCCAGGTGTAAAACGCGGTCCCTTCCGCTCAGACAACGCTAACCGGACTGCAGTTGCGCAAACTGGCACGATCACGGGCCTGTATCCCGATCTCACACCGTTTACCGTCAACTTCTTGATCCCGGCGAACGGTGGCACGATCCAGATCTCTGCCGTTCCCGAACCAAGTGCCTTCCTGCTCTTGCCGCTGGCTGGCCTGATCGCTTGGGGTGGCAAGAAGTATCGCAGTCGTCGTGACGCTGCGGCGATCGACGGCTAAGGATCGACCTGCGTAGCAGCTATTAGCGTACGCGCTCTGATATCAATGAAGCGAGCGTCGTCAGTTGACGACGCTCGTTTTCTTTTGCGCGGATCGCGCTCGTTTTCTTTGGAGTGCGATCGCGCAGCTATCGCTTTTGGTGTGAACGAGGCGTGGTTAAAGACAGCGATCACGCGCTAACGATGCATTGCTAGTGCGGTTCGAATTAGTCGACAAGCAAACGCCGAGCTACTTGGGAAAGCGGCAGCTGCGCGGCCGCACTCCATAAGCGGGCGCGGCCGCATTCCAAAAGCTTGCACGGCCGCAATCCAAGTGTGATCGCAGCCCTTACCGTTGCGGCAGCGCTTTGATGTGGGCCCGAACGCTGATACCGTTTACTTCGCCTTCGATCAGCTCATCGGACATCTTTACGCCCTTAACGTCGTAGACATGTCCGTCAGGAGATACGGCTTTAATGCCGAAGAACTGGTGGCCTTCCCCAATGGCTTTAATGTCGAGAATCTGGCCGGCGCGGCTGACAGCTTTGACGTCCAGTTTCTCGTCGTCAGCTGTGACGGCTTTGATGTCCAGAATGTTGCCTTCCGCGTCGATTGCCTTCACTGGGCCGAACCAATCCGATTTGTCCAGTACCTTCACGGGGAGCACATTTCCATCGACGAAAGCTTTGACGTCCAGCAGATAAGTGTTGCCCGATTGCTGGATGGCTTTCACGTCGTACAACGTTCCGTCGGCTCCTACCGCCTTGACCGGCAGCAGTTGTCCGTCTGGATGAAAGGCCTTGATGTGCCACACCTGCGAATCAGCTCGTGCCGCCGAGGCCGCCAAGCCCGTCAACAAGACGGCTCGCAACAAGATGGAATTCCAAGCCGACCGCCAAGTAAAACCTATCTGAGTCATCACTTCGTCTCTCCGCGTTTAGATTATGCTCGTTCGGATCGCAGGCTTTCCGCCATTGGGTAAAGCACGTACTCGATCCGTCCCGCCAAGCTCAGATTACTCTACCTGACGATGAGGCAACGGGTGAGAGAATGCGACAGCACGTAGCGGTGCGAGACTGTGTCGTGCTTGCTGCGCACGGAGTCGCGTCCGGTAGTTCGTGCACAGTTACCGCCAAAAAATTGAGATAGGGACGTGTTCGCCGTAACGCGCCAGCATCGGTTTGAGCGTCAAAAACCGCGGCTCGCGCCTATCGGCGAACCAAGACTAAGCTGAGAAGCAGCACTAGTTGGAGATGAGCATTTGTCCGACCGGTTGCATGTCCGGGAACACCGCTAAGACGTAGGTGTTGCGACCGTCTCGAATTTCAACAGTCTGACGCAGGCCGCTGGGACTCGGTTGCCCCTGACCAGTTGCGGCTGCCAACGCCACGTCATGCTGTCCTTGTGGTAGCTCGATGCGTAAGACCTGTATCTTATCTGGCAAGAGTCCCCAGCAACGCGTGTCCGCTGATTCAGTCATTTCCCAAGCAACGCCGGCCAAGTCGAGTGCCGTGCCCGACAGTGTTCCCTTGCTGATGTCTGCCATTTCCTTGGCACCGTAAACGAAGCCCTTCTTGACGATGCGGCGGGCGACGGCGCGGGCGATGATCTGTGGCATAACCGCGGCGTATTGATTGATCGCCAGCGACGTGACATCGGTAATTGTTTCGGTATAGCCGACATGCTGTTGATCAACGACGACCGCCACGGTTTGCACCAGATTGTCGCGCGCGACGATCTGCGGAACTTTCACCGGAGCAATATTGGGCGGCACGGTTTGCTTGCCCAGTTGATTGAGAATTTCGCCGGCGATCAACAACGACTGAGAGGTCGGCGCTTCGACGACTTCTTCTTTGTAGGGGCCGCGTCCGGTTAAGGTGAAGACGTAGAGAACGCCGTTGCCGGGTTCCGAATGATGGCCATAAACCGCACGAGATAGGTCGCCGGCACCCGAACTGAAT
The DNA here is from genome assembly GCA_020426755.1 of Planctomycetales bacterium. Classification (GTDB taxonomy): domain Bacteria; phylum Planctomycetota; class Planctomycetia; order Pirellulales; family Pirellulaceae; genus JAGQPK01. The sequence goes on along the minus strand of JAGQPK010000068.1, from coordinate 270 downwards.
TCGGGCTGCCAACTGACAACGGTGGCAAATGAACGTTGCGCGTCGTCGTAGTCGCGATGCGTCGCTTCACGCAGCACGCCACGCAGATAGGGCGCCAAGGCAACTCGCTGGTAGGCCGCTTTGGGATTCTCTTCGCCGTCGGCCAGCTGTTCGCCGCCGGCCGCGATGATCTGTTCTTGTTTGTCGATCATCTGCAAGCTGTAGGCTTCGGCGTCGCCGCCGTCTCCTAGCAGATTGGTAAGCGCGAGCATGGCGCGGATTAGGACTTTC
>JAGQPK010000689.1 GCA_020426755.1 Planctomycetales bacterium | reverse complement strand
TGCCGAAGCTACGCAGTCAACTTCGCAGCGTGAGCAATCCGCTGCCACTCAACAAGCCACTAGTGAACAAGCAGCACCCGCAGCAGCAGATAATGAGACGAGAGACGCGAACGCCTCCGTCGCAACTGATGCACATGCGACAAGTCGAAACCAACAGGGTGAATCACATGCTACTCGCACCGGTAAGCAGCATAGTGATGAAGTGGCACCTTCGCGTCTGAACGCCGAACACTCGCAACATGGCCAAGCTGAGCTGGGCATTTCTTTCTCCCAAAATGAGCGGGGAGGACTCGAAGTTGAGCGTGTAATCGCGGATAGCCCCGCCGAGATGGCAGGAATCCAAGTGGGTGATCAGATTGTTGCCATCAATGGTGAAGCAATTCGCAATACCCAACAGCTTGTCAGCGCAATTCGAGAATTGAACCCGAATGACCAAGTTGAACTGCGGGTTGACCGTCGCGGTCGTGTTCGCAATCTGATCACGCGAGTGTCGACGAACGTGTTCGATCGTGAATCGCGAATATTTGCTCGCAGCAATCGGGCTAACGTGGATCGATATCGCTACTTCACGCCGCACGGACACGATGATCTCGTCAACTACATCAGCATGTTGGAAGATGACATGGAAGAACTTTCCGCAGAGATCCGTGCGCTTCGCCGCATGCTCGCGCAGGACCCTGAATATCGCGAGTCGAACCACGAGCGCGTTCACGTTCATTCTAGCGATCGCTAAATCTTGAGCCTGCACTCACGACGAACAGACACAAATCAGACAAACTACCAGGAGATACATCATGAAATGCTACTACTGGAGCAGTTTACTCATAGCCCTTTCCTTCGCCCCTGTGTCGTTTGCGCAGACCACAGCGCCAGACACCTCACCTACGCCACAAGCCACTGCTGAATCCGATAGCGGTGCGAGTACTCTGGCGAAGACTGAAAGTTCGACGAGTGCTGATGTGAAGAGCGTCAATGTGGAGAACAGCACTAAAGCATCCAACGTCGAGCAACCCGTACCAACGACGAACACGTCGGATGGATCGGCCACCAACTCATCGGCTGACGCCACAAACCAGAAACAGTCCAACCGCTGGCGCTACCGTCGTCATAACGGCGAATGGTGGTACTGGACCAAGAATGACAACTGGGTTTACTGGCGTGACAACCGCTGGAACCGCTTTGATGAGTCAACGTTTTCGCCGCTTACGTATGACTCAGGGGCTCAACGGATGTCCGATCAAGACTTAATCTATCAGGGTCCGACGCCCAGATACCAGAGTCGCAGTTATGACAACCGCTTCTACTATCGCAACGGCTTCAACAGCAGCCCGTATGGCGATAACAACAACTACTATCCATACGGAAGTCGCTACAACCTAGTCGGTCCATATGGGCATGGCGGACAGCCTTATGGTGCCGGATACGGAACACCTTACTACGGCAACCAAGGAGGCCGCGTAGGAGCGGGGATCGGCAGCGCCATTGGCGGCGCGATTGGTGGACAACAGGGTGCTTACATCGGCCAAAACATTGGGGGCGCGATTGGCAGCCGTAACTAACGTCGTGGTTCCAAACTCCTAACGGAAAACGTCAGGATGAGTGCCTTGTCACCTGGAGACGGATTTGATGTTGTCAGGTAACGACATCCTTCCGCTGCCGATCGGTCGTAAGCCTAGGACCGACTCACGTGCACCGTCGATTTGAACTCGTCCAAGGTATCTGACCTGGACGAGTTTTTCAGCGTTGTTGGTCTTGGAAGCAACGATGCTTGACAGGCAGGGATAATACCCAATGATGTCTAGCCTGCTTTTTGATCTGCACTGCCATCTTGCCTCCGGCGCGATACGACGCAGCAACGGCCACCCCAGACAATGCCACACAGGGCGACGCAGAAAAGGCTGCTAGGCTCTGGCACGGCGGACACGGTGAGGTTGTCGAGCTGACCAAAATCTGCGCCCGATTGCGGAGCAATCGAAACCTGAACTGAGCTAATTTGCGGCGTACCAGCGTTATAGATGAGCGTCCCCGTTGCATCACCTACGACAGGAAACGAGACAACTCCGAGCGATCCAGAACTACCGAACGCTTCCATCGTCACATCTGCCTGAGCGTGGAAATCAATGGCGACGCTGCTAACCAACGTGGTGAAGGATGCGAGCAACGCGGGCGAGGACGTGCGTCCCCAATGTGTATCAATACTCCCGTCCGAATAGCCGAAGACGTTGTTACCACCTGACGGCGCGGCGAACACAGCCCCCGACGCAGACGTAGAGAACGTCACTCCATACGATGACAGATAGAATGTACTCACATCGGAATTGGCCGCCGCATCTTCAAGGTCAATCGTGAACGCAGCGTTCAACCTAGAAGACATAGTACACACAGCCAACAGCACAACCAAACAATGACGGAATGAACGTAACATCGCGATAAGTCTCCCCGTGATCTCAAAGTCAGCAGCGTCAACAGCATCCAACGCAGCATAGACTGTGAGACTAAGCTGATGAAGCACTTTTCCGCGGATGTTCGAAGAGTTAAACGGAACCGCCGTGAGGGCACGAGCTTCGCGTTAAGAGCACCAGACAAACCCCGCCAATGCCTGTTTGAAAATGCGTGACGAGAGGGGACGAACCGCGTAGCATGGCGAGTTCGATGATACTCCTGCTCAATTGATGCCTCTTCTCGAGCCCTCGAAATACGTCGCCGCAGTGACGCACGGTGTGACACGCGTTGTAATCAGGGGTGTGTCGAGAGGTGAAACAGCTTGGAGCGTGATCGAAGGGCTAACACGTCCTCAATCTGCAGCTCTCGCCTCGCACTAGTCCGCCCTCTTGGAAACGCGTCGAGAACCGCATCGTAGAGCCACATCGAGATCAGTCCCCAGTCGTCTGCGATGTGAACGCGAATTTCCGATTCACAATGTGCGCTGTCAAGCCACGCAAGGCTCCAGCACACATCGTCCTTGCCCATCAGGCCATTTGCGGAATATCTCGGCAGTCGCTGGCCGCATCGACTTGCTAAGGTCGCACATGCCGCAAAACACTGCTGCGGGAAAATCTGAGACGATATCAATCTTGAACGTCTGACTTTGATGCTTTTCTCGTATAGTAGTGTCAGCCTGCGTCAACACTCCACCGCGGGCTTCACGTGAATCATTGAGTGAACACGCGCAGAGGATTCAAGCAGTGCGTCTGTTGGTCGTAGAAGACGAAGATGATCTACGCCGTGCCATCGTTCAGGTTTTCTCTGAAGCGGGCTATGCCGTGGATGAAGCCGACAACGGCGCGCATGCGATCGCCAAAGCACGCACCTGGGATTACGACGCAATTGTGCTCGACCTGATGCTCCCTCAGAAATCCGGCTGGGATGTTCTGGCAGACTTACGACGAGACAAATCGACGCCGGTCTTAATACTTACGGCGCGAGACGGACTTTCGGATCGCGTGCGTGGCTTAGACGACGGAGCTGACGACTACCTGGTTAAACCCTTTTCGAATATCGAATTGCTCGCGAGAGTACGCGCATTGATCCGACGTACTGCCGGTCAAGCAAGCTCGAGAAT
>JAGQPK010000688.1 GCA_020426755.1 Planctomycetales bacterium | reverse complement strand
GATTGCCTTTGAACGTAATCGCAGCAGCGCGGGACATAGTTACCTCGATGGTCTGTTTTTGAGTGAGATCAGTGAGCCGCGCGCGTCGCAATTGGACAGCGGCGCGATACTCACGCCGGCGTGGCTTGGAAAGACAATCGGCCAGTATCACGCGATGTGGTTGGCCTCGCAAGGCCTCGCCAGACGACCAAATTCACTCAGCAGACCAGCGGTCAACAAAAAAGCCGCTGGACCGAGTGGAATCGGTCAGCGGCAATATGAATCGCTTGTGCGGATCGTGCTAGATTGATCGCCGAGTGATCAGCGATGGGCAGGCAGTGCCGTCTAGCCGCGAGTTTGCCAGTTTACCTGGAGTTGATTGTCAATTTCGTGGATGCCCCGCAGCTTTCGAAGTGCTTCAGTCGCCATTTGCTTTTGAAAGAAGGAAGACACCTCGCCTCGGATCGTCACTCGTCCATCGGCCGCTTCACAGCGAACGTCTTTACTCCGCGTCATGTAGGGGCTCAACTCCAGGGCCTCAGTAACGCGATCTTCCAAACAAACAGCGTCTTCGCGAATTGTCATAATGCCTGCCAACTTTCTCTGACTGTGTCGCAGTAGTAATTGCCTTCCGCCCGAAAGCTGCCTTGAGCCTTCTCCGCCGGCGGGATCTGCCCTCTCGCTCAGCATGGGAATATCGTCAACCTAAGTTCCCTAAATCGATTCAGACTCAGCAAACTCTACGGCTGGAGCCGGCGGAGGTTCATCCGCTAGCAGTCGTGCGAGTAATTCACCATCCGGAGCAACGTCGCCCCACATCCACTTGCCGATAGTAGAAACACATTCGAGCGACGCTATATATCATGGCACGTTCTTTAGGGTCCACGGCGGAAGCAATCCGTCAAAATTCGGAAAAACACAGGTCAAAACCTGTGTTGCGACAAATTAGAAAGCTGGCACTAAGAAACCGATGAACAATCGCTGAGATCGGCAGGCCAATTCGCATCAACTCACCGCGATCAGCCGCGCGGCGAGCAACAGGGCGACGATTAATTGACCTGCTTGCCACGCCCATAACTTGCGTTCGAAGCACCTAATCGAGCTGGGCGAATCAACCATCCGCCTGAGGAAATCAACACGCTGCCGCGGGGAGGGGTGCAGCCAATCCCCGCGAGGCGCTGCATCAATCGCCACCAGTGCATCCGCAAAAGTGGTAACCGCCGCCGCAGAAACGGACCCCAGTCCGCCATCGCCGCGGCAAGCGGTCAAATCGGCCTGATGTTCAAACACCCGTGCCCAAGCGCGATGACCAACTGACCACGCGATCAGGCAGCAGACTCCCCAAACGGGGATGGTCACAGTTGAAGCCAGCTGCCACGACTCGGCTGCCTGAGATAGGTTGGCCAGCAGCAGCACTGGCGCGGCTAACGATGCCGCCAACTGGACGAGGTGTCGATGGCGAAAATGCGCGGCCTCATGTGCCGTAATCGCTGCCAGCTCCAGCGGCGTGAGCCGTCGCAGCAGCTCATCCGTGACAAACAGGTATCGCAGTCGGGGCAAGAACCCCGACACCGCCGCGTTGCACATCATGCCCTGCGTATCCCAGTGCAGGATTTCGCTGACTTGGACACGATACTTACGCAAGACCCGCGAGATCTGGTCGCGGGCAAGCCCCGCAGGCAAGCGATGAGTATTCCAAGTGTGACGTAGGAGAACCGGCAACGTCAGTACAAAGCCAATCAGTACTAGCAAACACATCGGCCCGCGAGCGGCCGGGAAGTGGGCGAGCGGAGAGAGCCGAAACAGGTCGTCCGTCAGAGAAATCCCCAGCGTGGGCAACAGGGGTAAGCAAAACGTCAGCCGTGCTTGTTGCCACACCAGTACAGCGGGTGCGATGCCTGTCTCTAATGCCACAGGCGCCGCCATGGTTCGCCACCCCAGCATCAGCGGCAGCAACAACATCGCCATTACCGCCAAATCATCTCCCGCGAACCAACTCGCGGCGTGAGCGTTGACACTCGCGATCCGCGCGAACTCGAGTGGCCAAAACACGACCCCCATGGCTGCGACGTAGGCCAGATGGAACAGCAGCGTGAGTCGATCGAGCCAGCGTTGCGAACAGGCGACCTCCTGCCGCAGCCGCGCGATCCAGCGGGCTGTGATCCAAAGCACTCCGAGTGCGATGCCGATGCCCCACAGTTTCTCACCGACGCGCAAGGCCGGTGTGTCAGGAACGTTAAGCAGACTGCTGAACCCCAACACGAGCGCCACGAGAGTCAGGTGCGGCATGCAGGATCCCGGCGAAAGGCAAGCGGATGATGATGGGCGACGTCGAAGCGTCGACCGATGACGACGACTAATCATCCACGCTAATTGCGGCAGCGCAACGGCTCAAGCCATTGGCGCAGCACGCCAACGAGACGGAAGATTTAAGGGCCGCGCAACCGGTACAGCCAGCGTAGTTGCACCGCTCAACGAGATCCGCGGCTGGCGCCTATCGGCGAACTAGCAAGCGCGGCCAGAGTCGCCGTGCCACACACGTCTTCGGTCAACTAGCAACGCGAGTTCGTTCGCCGAAAGGCGTTAGCCGCGCTGCTCGCGATGATTGAACTCAGCGCCGCGACGGAATCGACGCTAACGCGTAGCTGCGAAGGGAGAGGAGGATTTCGGAATGACGATTTTCGATGAATGATTGAACGAATATTGAATCGAAATCTGACGCTTCAACATTCAAAACTCCGCAATCATCATTGGGAAATCGGCTCGCGCCGCTTAGCCTTGCAGCCAATCCGGCAGTTTGCCCGCCGGTGGCAAGGTAACCACGCTGACACGACGAATGTGTGGATGGGCACTGACTTCGGCAATGGCGGCGTCTGCAGGAACGCCGTCCAGATTCAGGATGCCGATGGCTTCACTGCCCGGGCTCAATCGTCCAACTGCCATTTGGGCAATGTTGACGTCGTGCTTACCAAAGATGCTGCCAACAGCACCAATGATGCCGGGCACATCTTGATGGACAAACACAAGTAGACAACCGTCCAAGTAGGCTTCGAGCCGGAAGTTCTCCAACAGAATCATACGTGGCATGTCATGTCCGAACAGCGTGCCGCCGGCCTGGAAGGTGCCCGAAGCTGTCGTCACGTCAGCCAGAATCGCGGAATTGAATGCGCCGCGTTCGGCGCGAGATTCAGTCACGACCTCGATACCGCGATCTTGCAGCAGCACTCGCGCATTGACGATGTTGACGGCTTCGTCCATCGCCGCTTCTACTAGGCCGGCACAGAACGCGGATGTCAGCAGGTTCGTATCTTTCGCGGCAGCCTCACCACGATAGCTCAGCCGGCAGGACCGAATCTGGCCTTCACTCCACTGGGCGAGAAATCGTCCCAGACGGTGTGCCACATCCAAGTCACCCCGCATAGCTGCGAGTGTCTTCGGATCGACTGACGCCATGTTGACAGCGTGCCGAATTTCACCAGAGGAGAAGTAATTGAGCAACAACTGCACTGCCTCGATGGCAACCTGAGTTTGTGCTTCCTCCGTGCTGGCACCCAGATGCGGTGTGCATAGAACACCCGGCATAC
>JAGQPK010000687.1 GCA_020426755.1 Planctomycetales bacterium | reverse complement strand
GTGCCCGCTCAGATCTATCGCAACAACTCGATAACCGGCAACAGTCTGCGACTCAAGTTGCAAGGCACCACGAGTAATCGATCGGCGCTCGGCGCCACTGTATCGATTGTCGTCAACGGTCAATCGCAAATTCGCTACGTGACGTTGGCGCGTGGCTGGACTTCGACCAGCGAACCAATCGTGCACTTTGGTGTGGGCGACGTCGAGCAAGTTGATGAAATCACGATCAACTGGCCAAGCGGAATCGTGCAAAGCGTGCAGAATCTCAGCACGGATCGGGTGCATACCGTTGTCGAGGAAGGCACGGCGTCCCAACCGTCAGCCAGGGAAGCGGCAAAGTGGTTTGCCAAGTCGCAGCAGATCGAACAGTTGAATGTGCGACATCGAGAAACTGCGTACGACGATTATGAACGTCAGCCCCTGCTGCCCAACAAGATGTCACAGCTCGGACCCGGCCTGGCCTGCGGTGATATTAACGGCGACGGACAAGATGATTTCTACGTAGGCGGTTCGCTGGGGCAGCCAGGACAACTACTTGTCAGTCAAGAAGTTGGTTATCAATCCATCGTTCCCCAGGAGTTTCAGGACGATCGCAACTTCGAGGATCAAGGCGCGTTGTTGTTCGATGCCGACGGTGACGGTGACTTGGATTTGTATGTCGTGAGTGGCTCGGGCGAGCTGGACAAGGATTCGCCGCAACTCCAGGATCGACTCTACCGCAATGAAAACGGTAAATGGCGCCGAGACCTTGGCGCCCTACCGGCGATGCCGAGTAGTGGCGGCACCGTGGCGGCGGCCGACTTCGATCGCGATGGAGACCTGGATCTGTTCGTTGCTGGTCGCAATGTTCCCGGTGAGTATCCGCTGCCGGCGACCAGTTACCTGTTGCTCAACAACGGCGGTCGCTTTAGTGATGCCAGCAGCGAACAGTTGGGTGACTTGCAAGCCAAGGGAATGGTCACGAGCGCTTGCTGGTCGGATGCAGACAACGACGGCTGGGTCGATCTCTGGCTGACGTACGAATGGGGGCCTGTTCGCCTATTGCGTAACGACGCAGGCAAATTGCGCGAGGCAACCGCCGACGCGGGGCTTGCGAACTTGCTTGGGTGGTGGAATGCAATTCGGCCAGGTGACATCAACGGCGACGGACGGATGGACTACGTTGTGGGCAACTTCGGACTGAACACGAAGTACCATGCGACAAAGGATCATCCCGTCAGCATCTACTACGGCGATTTCGATGGCAGCGGGAAGTCTCAGATTGTCGAAGCTGAATACGAGAACGACAAGCTGTTTCCGGTGCGTGGAAAAAGTTGTTCGACGAACGCCATGCCCTTCTTGGCGAATCGCTTTACGACCTACGAACAATTTGGACTAGCTCAATTGCCCGAGATCTACACGGAGGAGAAACTCGCACAAGCTCATCGCGTTGATGCCAATGAGTTGCAGAGCGGCGTATTGATCAATGAGGGCGATCTGCATTTCTCCTTCAAGCCGTTGCCACGTATCGTCCAAGCTGCACCCGTCTATGGGACAGAAGTGATTGACGCCAATGCTGACGGCAATTTGGATCTCTATGTGGTCCAAAACTTCTACAGTCCGCAGCGGGAGACGGGACGTATGGATGGTGGCGTCAGTCTCCTACTGTTGGGTAACGGGCAAGGCGATTGGGAACCGGTGTGGCCGGATGCCAGCGGGCTGGTCATCGGCGGCGACGCGAAAGGATTGGTTGCCACGGATGTCAATCGCGATGGACGGACGGATTTCGTTGTCACCCAGAACGATGGGCCATTGATTGCATACGAGATGACTGATGCGACCCCCCACGCGATGCGCGACTTGAAGTTGCGACTACTGCCTCAAGGTGACAAGAAGCAGTCGCCGGTGGGGAGCCGCGTTGAACTGACAGTAAGCGGTCACTTGCAGGTACGGGAAGTTACGGCAGGTGCAGGTTACTTATCGCAGCCGAGTGAAGTGCTGAGTTTTGCAGTACCGAATGATGTGCAAACCGTTACGGTCAAAGTAACTTGGCCGGATGGCAGCGTTCGTGATAGCGAAGTTGCGGTTGGGCAGCCAGGAACGATCACTCAAGTCGATTGACGGTGAATCCGCAGTGTGAAGCTGTACATTGTCAATAAGCTTGGGCGGGGCTTCTTCATCGCATAGCGATTGTTGACGGTGTGCCGTTGATTCATCGTCGGTGTGTCTACATGAATCGCAATGCTCGTCAGCTCAGTTCGATTAACGATCGCTAGATCGCTATATCTTGTGTGGTCTTATTGGTTTGCGCAATTGTTATATTCATTGCGTCTGTTGCTCGTATTGATTACACTCGGCACTTGGAACCTTTCTCTTCTCACCAAGTCTTTTCCGAGGTGGAAAACAGTATGAAGCACACGCTCAAATTGACGGCTGCCGTCATGATTGCGGCATGCGGCCTGTTTGGGTTGCCTGCCCAGAGCTCGGCGATTGAAATCGCTGAATCACTCATTGTGGATCTCGATGCGTCCACGTTCAACTCCGGCGATCTCTCATGGGCGAATGCCGGCTCTTACGATGACTTTGATGCGGTCAACGCTCCGCTGCGGATTTCCATCGAGGGGACGCCCGCCGTTTACCTGAATGGTAGTCAAGCATTCTCTGGGTTCAATCCAGCGCCCGAAGGCATCGTGGGGCTTGATCCGACACGTACGATCGAAGCTTGGGTCTTCAATCCGTCGATCGCTTCGGAAGAAACTGTTGTGTCTTGGGGCCACCGCGGCGGACCCGCTGGCACCAACATGTCGTTCAACTACGGCAACCATGGCAACTACGGTGCTGTGGGTCACTGGGACGCGCCCGACTTAGGCTGGATCAACAATGATCCGGACTACACCGCAGGTGCTCCGGAAGCCAATCAATGGCACTTGCTGACGTACACCTACGACGGCGAAGTCACTCGCGTATACGCTGATGGCGAACTGTGGAATGAAGAAGAGACGTTGCTGCTCTACGGTGGTTTGAACACTTACGACGATACGGCAATCGCGATCGGTTCACAGTGGGACAGCGTTGACGTTCTGACCGGTGCACTGAAGGCTTCGATGGCCTACGGTCGCGTGCGTGTGCACGACGGCGTGCTGTCGGATTCGCAGATTGCGGCGAACTACGCGTCAGAAAAAGACGGCTTCAAGAGCCCGCTGCCGCCGGGCCCGGCCGTTCCTCAGCCGATTCCGACCGGCCCGATCCATCGCTACAGCTTCAGCAATGCGGCTGGCGATGCCACGGACGCTGTGCTCGTCGACTCGGTTGGTGGTGAAGATGGTGTCGTCCGCGGTGACGGTGCGATCTTTGATGGTAGTTCGCTGGTTCTGCCCGGTGGCACCTCGGACATCGCTCCTTATGGTGATCTGCCGAACGGCCTGATCTCGAAGCTGACTGATGCGACGATCGAAACCTGGTACACCCTTGACGGTGCTCAGAATTGGGGCCGCGTCTTTGACTTTGGTTCGACCGATGTCGGCGGCGAAGGTGGCGAACTGGATGAGCCAGGCGGTGGCGGCGAAGGCCTTCACTACTTGCAG
>JAGQPK010000686.1 GCA_020426755.1 Planctomycetales bacterium | reverse complement strand
CTCTTGTGGCTGCCTGGTATTTGGTGCAGCGGAAAACGAGCCGATCCAGGCAAACGTGTCGAGGTGCTGCAAGCCAAAGTTGAACGACTGTCCGCCACCCATCGAGAGTCCAGCGATCGCGCGCTGTTCGCGCTGTGAATCAACGGAGTACTTCGCTTCAATTGCTGGAATCACGTCATCAAGTAGATCGCGTTCAAATACGGCAAACGCATTGGCCGACGCGAACACGTTGCCCTCGGCTCGATCATTCTTCTGCGCCCGACCGTTAGGCATCACGACGATCATGGGTTTGGCCTTACCCGCAGCGATTAGGTTGTCCAACAACACGTTCGGCGTGGCAAATCGCTGCCATTCCGTTTCATCGCCGCCGATCCCATGCAACAGATACAACACGGGATACTTTTGATTCGTCGAATAACCCGGCGGCGTGTACACCTGCATTTTGCGAGTGGTTCCCACCGTTTTCGACTCATACTCGATCATCTCCAACTTGCCATGCGGCACGTTACCTTCGACATTGAATCCGGCGGGGGGAGTGTCGTAGGCAGCTACATCATCGGGACCTAGTTCGATCGGTCCACCAAATCCGCCACCACGTCGATTCGGCCGCTGTGGTGATTCATCCTGTGCTGGTACAGCAACTGGTGTCGCGGCCGGCGCTGGCTCGTCCGCTTCGACCGTTACGGCGAACACCAACGGTGTCGAAAAATCAACGCCTTTGCGGAACTCGATCGACTTCAGCGACTTGCTGCCATCGACTGGAATCTTCAGATAGCGAATCTGCTTGCCGCCCGCCGCTAAAGCAAACGTGGAGTCCGGCACATCGACGCGTTCGCGGTAGTTGGCGATATGCTTGCCATTGATCAAGTCGATGTCTGCGGTCGTCTCGTCGTCAAAGATACAACGTACGACAAGACTGCTCGATTCGTTGCGATTCAAGGGATAACCGAATGCGGCAACGCCTCCGAGCAAGTGAATCGCAGAGACTCGCCCAGCACACGGCATCGTGACCGACTGTGGCAGGGTCACCGCACTGCCGCCAGGACGACGCCCGCGCGGGGGAGCTTGCAGCGCGATGATGTTGGGCACACGACCGTTCTGCGGATCCATTAGTTCGAACGGCACACCTTCGACTTCGACGCTGCCGTAAGCGTCCAGTTCGAACTTGTCTGCGGCCGCATTGCCGCGCGGACTCGGTAGCCCTTTGGCACCGCTGAGAGTCGCGACTCCGTTGAGAGACAGCGGCGTGAACTTGCCTCGATTGCTGAGGAAGGCCAAGAGATCGGCCAGTTCCTGCTTAGTCATCAGTGTTTCGAAGCCTTCAGGCATTAGCGACTTGACCGACGCATTCATCTCGTCGATGTCTTCGCGCAACACCTGTTCTTCCTTGCCCTGCGAGTTGACCAAACGCATGGAATTCGTGGACTCACCGACCAGCATGCCTGTCAACACCAAACCGTCAACGGTCAGGATCTGATAGGTGCGAAAGTTGTTTTCGACGCTACGGGACGGATCAAGCACGTTGACGAGGATCTCGGCCTTCGGGTGCACGGCCATGCCGGTCAGGTTCGGCCCGATGCCGACGCCCAGTTCGCCGTGACGGTGGCACAACGCACAATGTTTCTTGTACATCGCCACGCCATTCTGCAGATCGCCCGTCATTTCCGTGACCGGCATCCATTCGTCGACCAACGACTGACGATTTGACGTCACTGCGGCACCCGTCGAATCCATCAACTCACGGGCCCGTGAGGCGATCGCCCGACTGGGGTTATTCAAGATCGCTTGCCGCTGATCCAATTGAAACTCGGTGAACTGTAATTCACCAGCGGCGATCGCATCCAGCAGCTTCTCCGTCGTATCGGTGCGTCCCAGCAACAAGGTCAGTATATTGCCGGCCATTTGCGGTCCCAGCGTGCCACGGATGGCCAACAGCCGCTCGGCTAAACCTTCTACGCGAGCATTCTGGAGTGAATCGAGCGCGCGGCTGCCCACGTCAGGCACTAACTGCGGCGTAAAGAACATGTCGACGGCATCCAGAATTCGTTCGCTGGTCGGTGCGAGTCGGATTGCTTGATCCCAAGCCGCCAGTCGCGCATCAGAATCGGCTGCCGAATCGCTCGCCGTTTCGAAGAGTTGGCTTTGGATCTCGCTGACAATCTCATCAAGTCCATTAATTGACCACTTTTCGCAAATCGCGAGAACTGCAGCTTTGGCTTCGACGCTCACATCATCGCCGAGGAAGCGAGTTCGAATCTGTGTTTGCAGCTCGTCGCTCAATTGCAGTGTCAGATCCCGCGGCCAACCCTTCGCTAAGCCATTCCAGATCGCGATCGTCAATGGTGCATTCGGTTCGATCGTTGCCAAGGCAGCGACCTGCTCGACGGTCGGATTAGAGCGAGCGACGTGCTCGGCCAACACGGCGACGCGACTGGTCACCAAGTCGCTGGCCGATGACTTCGATTTGGCATTCACAAGTGCCACGAGTGTGTCAATCGGTTTCGTGGCCGCAGCGGCCGTCCAAGCATCCATTAGGATGTCGTCGGCGCCAAAAGAATCGTTGATCATGGCCGCGAATTGATCGCCGGAAACCGCATCCAAGTTTTGTCCGTCGGCGATGCGCAACAGCGTTGTCAACTGAACACGCGGGTCCGCGTCCTGTAGCAACCCGGCGGCCAATGCTTGCGGCAACTGGCCAACGTCGCAACTGGCCACGGCCGCATTGCGCACGGGGCTGGATGGGTGCGAGAACCCAACTTCGCAGGCGTCCGCCAACGCTTGTTGGGCACCGTCAACGCCTGCTTCGTGCAAACCAGCCAAGGTCCAAATCGCATGCATCGCGGATGGCGTCAAACCGAAGCCATCGAGCTCATTGTTCTTCACCAACTCGACCAGCGCAGCGAGCACCGTGGGATCACTCGCACGACGTTCGACCATTAGTCGTTGTGCTGTGCGACGCCAGAAAAAGTTATCGCTCTTGAGCGCAACCGTCAGTTGCAGATCCGACGCGCTCCCCAACTGCATGGAATGTGTCGCAACACGCGCCTCAGCCGCATTCACCAGACGCAGGACGCGGCCGAATCGCTTGTCGCGCAAGTCACTCTCGTAAGCCGCTCCCTTGCCAGTTTGAAAACCATTGGGGGTCGGATTGTGTTGCACGATGTAGTTGTACCAGTCGATTATCCAAACGTTGCCGTCAGGGCCCACTTCTGACATGATCGGTGCCGACCAATCATCGATGCTCGCCGCCACATTGAACGCATTGCGGCTGCGATAGCCGGCACCGTGCTTCTCCAAAACAAACGCGCCAACCAAATGGCCGGTCGGACCACAAACCATGCCGATTCGGTTCCACCAAGTTTCCGGATAGTTTCGAGCGGTATAGATCGCATGGCCACAGCCAGCCGTGTAACCGCCGTGCCAGTCCACTTGACGAATGTGAGCGTCGATTGGGCTAAACCGGTGATTGGGCGAAATCTGTTCGAGAGTTTTTGGTGACCATCCGGAGACGTCGTCGTAGTAGCGATTTGGAATCGGCATGTGCACGCTCGGGCAACCATTGG
>JAGQPK010000685.1 GCA_020426755.1 Planctomycetales bacterium | reverse complement strand
CTCGGTTCCCTCCCCCTTGCCCCCTCCCGGTATTGCGCCGCGTGATCTGGAGGCCATCGACGGGAGGGGGAACAGCGCACGTGGATTTCAACTTATTCAGGGTACCAAAAAACGTGACGGCTTTCTTCCGCATCCTAGCAGAGGAAGAAAGCCGTCAAACGGTATCAATCGATAGATCAATCAGGTGTCGTCAGCACCACCACGACGCCGAGGCGCCTGATCGAGCTTTTGCCATTATCGCGCGACATTAACTGCGGTTGATTGAGATTCAAACCAACGCTAACGCGTTGCGGCGAATGATCCGGTACGCCGTAATGCGTACCGGATTCGGGATAAACTCGAGTCACCGACTAGCGGCGACGACGACGACCGATCAGGGCCAGCGCCAAAGCGGCAGCAGCGCCCAGCGAAGCCGGTTCCGGTACGACGTTAACCGTGTCCGCACCTGCTTCATAGTTGCCGAGAATCTCATCGGACGACAAGGCCCGATCATAGAGGCGGAATTCGTCGAATGAACCGTCTAGGTTCGAATCGCCGGCCCAGTTCGAACGGCCCAACCAGTTGTTGACGTCATTGATGTCCGACAACTTGATGTGTGTCGTGCCTTCGTTGACTAACTGGCCGTCACGGTAGAAGCGAACGACCGTTTCGCCGAACAGACCGCCTGCCTCGTCAAACACCACAGCCATATGTGCTGCCTGCGGGAAAGTCGTGGAAACAGTCGAATCCAACGTGCTCGTGCCGCCGCCCGCGGGGTCTTCATTACGCAGTTCAATGCGTTGAGCGTTGTAGTCGGTACCAATGCCTGCGGACAATTCGAAGTAGTCCTTGCCTTCGCCGCCGCCACCCGGTCCGGTGACTTCGCCGCCCACACCACCACCGATGTCGGACGAACCGAAATCGAAGATGCGCCCCCAGTTTTGCGCGCCATCCAGCGTTACCCAAGCTTCGAACGTCACTTCGTTCAAGCTCGAGATCAAACCGTTGGGCAGGTCAGCGTATCCAGCCGTCGCCGAAGGACCACCCGACAACTTCAGGCTCGTCCCAGTGAACGACGTGCCTTCACCAAGGACCACACCATCAGCGCCACCAACCGAGTCAATCAGCACGCCACCCGTGGCATCACCAGCGGCATTGTTGAAGCTGTAACGGTGAATCGGACCTGCCGACAGCGGCGCCGCAACGGCCGGTCCCGGCAGAGCCGGCTGCGGATAGTTGCCAACTTCGGCCGCATAGTTCGCAGCAATCTGCGCATCCGTCAGCACGCCGTCATGGATACGCAACGCACCAATGGCCATGCTGCCAAACAGACCAGCCGTTAGCGTCACGCCGTCGGAATCCAATTGGCCAGCGACCGTGATTTTTGTGTCAGGGTGAGTGTTGATCACACCGGCACCCAAGTCTTCAGAGTTGGTCATCACACCGTCCGAGTACACGCGGCTGGTGGTGCCATCATACGTGTAAACCAAGTGGTGCCATTGCGCTGCACTGGGATTCGTGCCCCAGCCGATGTCAGCGCCGCCCCAGTGGCCGACCGCACCGTAATCAGCATTGCTGCCGAAATTGAACGAAACGTTTGATCCGTCCGGGCCACCGCGATGTCCCCACGAAACAATCGTCTCTTCACCGGCGATCGTTGGGTTCAACACCCAAGCTTCGATCGATCGAGTCGGGTCAAGGCCGGTCAGCTCAGCAGGAGCTCCCACCGGACTCTGATAAACGTCGCCGCCACCGCTGAACACGACGCCTTGCGCACCGCCAGCGATAGTCATTAGTTGGGGATCGCCGACTTCGATGAAGTCGCCCAGCGTGCCCGCGTTCGCCCAAGTCGGGCTGCCTGCAGTAACGTCGCTGGCGTTCAGGTCGACAAAGAGGGTTCCCGCCGTTTCAATCGCGCGGGCCGGGGAATTAGCCAGTGCGGCGAGCAAGACCGCACCCATACACAATTTGTTGCGAATTCTCATTGGCTCTCTATGTATCTCAGGTATGAACAATCGTGCCCAGAGACGACGGCCTGATCCGGCGTCCGGCCAATTAACAAAGTAACGGGCAACCTTGACCACGTCACTTCCGCCCAATCTTCCTCACACACCATGCTGCTGACGCCCCGGAGAACGCATCACGCCAAGTCTGCTACATTGAAGCCCACCAGCCCAAGTGCTTACCTGATCGCGCACGGTCCAACAGATCGCCCTGCGATGCACTGGTCGATGATAATGCCACCTAGGTGCCCCAACAATCACCAATTGTTCATTTTACCCAAAACGACCGTTCGATCGACGTCAACGTTCACTGTCGGTTACACGTGAGATCCTAGTGCGTTATGTGGACGAAACATCAATATCTGCACTGGCATTTACGCCGTTTGACGTGGCTCACCACTGCACTGCTGTATGTTGGCTGTGCGCCAGCGAGCACTGAGAATCCCCCAACCACACAAGCCTTGGAAAATACGCAGCGAGCTCCCGCAGGCACTGCCGCCGCACCGAATTCTGAGCCCGTGCCGCCCGACACGAATACTGCTCAACAAGCGATTCCATCCGGAACAATCGATGCATCAGCAGCCGCAAGTACCGTTGCTGCGTTTGAGCCCACTCGCTCGCCTGCAACGAACATCGTCCGGCGGCTCGTCGCGCGCGAGGAGCTGATCTTGCAGCTCACGCCACAACTCGAGCCGTTGACGCGCGACCTATTGAACCTGCATTTTCCACTTGAATCGCGCAGTCAGTTTCAATCGAGTGGCGTGAGCTGGTGGGATTTGGCCAGCGATTGGCAAACGATCGACGACGCGCCGGCTACTTCGACGTCCGCGTGGACCTACTACTCGATCAACGTCACCGACGCCCCACAGCCGCTCGCCGACGATACCCGGATGTGGCAAAGCCTATTGCGCGAACTGGATTATTTTGAACACGCGAAGTTCGCGATTGTGAGCGGAGACTTTCGCGACGATGCATGGGAAACGTTTCGCACACGTGTTTCCTTTACGGCGCTAGCGCGGCGCAAATCAGGAACGTGGTTGGACGTGCATGCCGACCTGGACTTCGAATGGCAGAAGCAGCCAGCAGCGAGCACGACGAACACTGACAAGTCCACGTCGTGGCGCATCACGGCGATTCGTCCGCTCAACTTGCAACTCGTCGAATCGGCAGCGCGGATGTTCGAAGAAGTGCTGCCGCAGTTGGTTCCTGACCCGACGTTGCGAAATCGGTTGCGCGAATCGCAACATTGGATCTATGCAACACGACATTACTATCCCAAGCGACTCGCGCGGCTGCCGGGTGAGATGACCGACGCCCGATTCTTCCCGATTTCGACGGCCTACCATCCAGCGTTGGCCGTTGTCGATATCAACGCCGACGGCTGGGACGATTTGTACATCGTCGATCGGTGGGGCAAGAACATGTTGTTGCGCAGCCAAGCCAATGGCACGTTTGAAGAATGTACTGCCGAGTATGGTCTGGATATCGATGGCCGCAGCAACGCCGCTGTCTTCGCCGACTTCGACAATGATGGTGACCCCGATCTCATTCTGGCGCGAAGTTTGGAACGCAGCATGTACTTGGTCAACG
>JAGQPK010000684.1 GCA_020426755.1 Planctomycetales bacterium | reverse complement strand
TACCTGACTACGAGCCGGCACGACGAACGGAGCTCGGTACTCGCGCGTCAGCATCGTATCTGCCGTCGCGTTATCGACAAACGTCTCTGTCTCCGGATTAAAAGGCAGCAAGGCCCCCATCCGGAACGGCGACGCGGACAGGTCCACGTTGTTTTCCGTCAAGTGTTCGACCACGCGATCCATCGTGGCTTTGACGTCATCTGAGCTACGAATCGCCTGCAGTCGCTCGACAGCTTCATCATTGCTGACGGTTTCGCCCATTTGATAGGAGATGTTGCCCAAGTGACACAAGGCACTCGACAAGTGCCCTTCCAAGATGTCGGCATTCAAGTCTTGCGAATTGCGACTGCGGACAGCCTTGACGAAATTGGCGTAGTGATGGTGATCGCCTCCGCCACTGAACTTGCGAATCGTGTTGCCGTCCTTATCGAAGGCAGCACCATCGGAATAACTGGTCATTACCAGGTAACCATCCGAGCCTTCAAAAATTACGCCAACGTTAGCGCCCTTGTAATTCTTGGTCTCCAAACCACGGACTTCAAAGACCAACGTCTTGTCGCCGTAATCGTGAATGACAACTTGCGTGTTCGCGGTGTTGCCCGCATCGACATAACCAAAGCGGCCGCCGTAGCTGATCACCGACTGTGACAGTTGGTTGACACCAAGTCCCCAACGAGCCAAGTCCATTTGATGTATGCCTTGGTTGCCGAGGTCACCATTGCCGTAGAGAAATTGCCAATGCCAGTCGTAGTGAAACTTTGGACGCGTGACGGGTTCCAGCGGCGCAGGTCCAGACCACAAGCTGTAATCAACGGTCGACGGCGGATCGAAGTTGCCGGCGTCGCCAATCGAAGGCCGACGCTTGTAGCAGAGCCCACGACCGACGGACACGTTGCCGATTCCACCGTCATGAATGAAGGCCATCGCATCGCGCATGCCCGGATTCGATCGACACTGAGTGCCCGTTTGACAGATCTTGCCGGTCTTCCGAGCAACATCGACGATAACGCGGCCTTCCAACACATTGTGGCTGACGGGTTTCTCGCAGTAGACGTCTTTGCCCGCCTGCATGGCCCAGATAGCTGCCAAGGCGTGCCAATGATTGGGCGTCGCGATCGTCACAATGTCGATCGATTTGTCCTCGAGCAACTTGCGAATATCTTGAACGAAGGCGGGACGTCGGCCTTGCCGCTCAGCGACCGCATCCGCTTGTCGTTCGCCGACTGACGCGTCCGCATCGCAGATGTGAGTGATCTCGCAATCCTCTCGTTTGAGGAACGCATCCCGATGCGATCGACCACGACCATTGATGCCGATGATCGCAACCGACAACTTCTCGTTGGGGCTGCTACTGGCCGCTTCCGTTTCCTCGGCCAAGAGTTGCGATGCACTGGACGCACCGGCGGCGGCAGCGACCGCAAACATGGAATCCTCAAGGAATTGACGACGACTTCGTCGGCTCATGGCCAGCTCCTCTTTCTTCGAACTATTTCGGCGGGGTGGGGTAAGATGAGGACCGCCTCCCGGCCCCCGGATAGGAGGCCCAATCTACCACATCTGCACCGAAATAGGGAGAGAAAAAGGCCGACAAGGTCCGACATGTGTGTGCGTCGGCATCGCAGGTACGCTTGGAGTGCGATCGCGTAGCTATCGCTTTCCAGGAGTGCTCGGTCGTATCGAAACCGTTAGCCTTCTGTCATTTGATGGCGACAGACGCGGTTGTCGTGAAAGAATCCGGCCTAATTTAACCGCCTGGCTCTGCTCAAGAGCGGCAACTGCGCGGCCGCACGCCAAAGAACGGCGGTTCAACGGCTCAACAATCGCCGCAGCAACCGCGGAAAGACGAAGTCGGCAACCAGCAACGCGCGACCGCTGGCGGTAAGCAGCAAACGAGTGCGGCGGCGCTGTAACGCCGTAACGATCTTGCGCGCGACTAGCTCCGATGACATACTCAAGGGGTTCACAGCCGCCTGCCCATTGACTTCGATTAAGTTATCGAAGAATTCGCTGCGAGTCGTATTGGGCGCCACCCACACGACGTCGATACCTCGACCTCGCAGTTCGCTGGCCAGCGCATCGCTCCAGCCGCGCAGCGCAAACTTACTCGCGCAGTACTCGCTTTTCATCGGCATCGCTACATGGCCCAACACCGAACCGATGTTGGTTACGAACGGCGTCTGGCCAGCACTTAGCAATGGCAAAGCCAACCGAGTCAGTTCGACGGGCGCGAAGAAATTAACTTCAAAGATCTGCCGGACGCGCGACTCTTCTGCCTGGTCAAATCGCCCAATCGCGCCAGTGCCGGCATTGTTGATCACGCCATCCAAACCATCCCAAGCCTGCCGAGCAATCTCTACAAGCGTTGATCGCGTCGTGGCGTCAGTTACGTCTCCCGGATGGATCACCAACCGTTGCTGGCCAACCGCGACATCCGTTGCCAATGACTGCAACCGGTCCGCACGACGGGCGGTGGCCAGCACATTCGCGCCGGCCGCCAGTAACCGTTGCGTCAATTCATACCCGATCCCGCTGGATGCACCTGTGACAATTATTCGACACCCGCGCAACTCACGCCGGCTCATGCGACATCGCCAAACGCAGGGTCGGAATGATCTTCATCGAACTTCGAGTCATCCAGTCGACGTCCGGTGTCATCTCCATCCGGATCGGGCAACAGACCGGCGTGATCGATGCCATCCCACAGCACGTTGCCATTCGAACGATCGCGGACAATCGTGTCAGGATCGTGAATGCGCCCTACATACTTTTGCGGCAGACGGCAGTGAATATTGACTCGGTCGTCATCATAAGTCTGTGACAACACCTCGCCGTGCGCGGCTAGGTAAGCCAACAATCGACCGTTGCCCACACTGGCATCAATATCCAGGTCCCAGAATGATCGACTCAGCGCCTCGCTTACAACCGCCAACAGACGCGGAATGCCTTGTCCAGTCAGCGCGCTGACCGGAACACTGTGCGGATAGCGGCGCAAAACACTTTCCACGCCAGTTCGATCAGGGTCTTCATCGATCTTGTTAATCACCAGCACGAGATCCTTCTCGTCGATATCCAGCTCCTTCAGCACGTTGAACACCGCCGAGATTTGGTCCAGCACGGCGGGATTCGATGCATCGCACACATGAAGCAACAAGTCTGCTTGCCGCGTCTCTTCCAGAGTCGCTTTGAAGCTGGCGATCAAACGGTGAGGCAGGTTGCGAATGAAGCCAACGGTATCGCTGAGCAGTACAGGCCCCCAGTTCGGCAAATGCCAACGCCGCGTACGGGTATCGAGCGTCGCGAACAACTGATCGGCAGCCAACACATCGGATTGAGTGAGCCGATTCATGAGCGTGCTTTTGCCGGCGTTCGTGTAACCCACCAGCGACACGGTCATGTGGTCACTTCTGGCGGCGACTTCTCGTTCCCGCCTTCGTTCAATCTTTTGCAGATCCGTGCGCAAATCGTGAATCCGCTTTTCAACCAACCGACGATCGACCTCCAACTGCTTTTCACCCGGACCCCGCATGCCGACGCCCATTTTCAAACGCGAAAGGTGCGTCCACATGCGTTTCA
>JAGQPK010000683.1 GCA_020426755.1 Planctomycetales bacterium | reverse complement strand
AGTCGAGATCGACTCTGCGACACCAGGCGGAACCGTCATCTTAGCGACGGGACTACCCAACAGGTTCAACAAGCCCGACTGACTCAATTCAGCAACATCCAGATAACCGATTGCCACGACATCAGTCGCCACAAGCTCACCGACATCACCTTTTGCATCGGCGTAAACGGCTTGAGCAAACATTAACACGCTCAGTAGCAGCGTGTTCAGTACTGCAATTGATTTCATCGCCTGTTTCCTTCGCTTATGACTTCTTGAGCGTGATTTCAAACCGCGTGACCCTGCTCACGCCGTCGCTGGCCGGCAGTTCGAGAATCGCCTGATCCGATTCCACGTGGTACATGAACGGTTGATTGGTAACTGGATTCACTGGGATGGAGACGGCCTTGATGTCATCCAAGTACGCAGGCAGTTTGCCGTGCTCGGCAGCATACATGCGCATGGCCTCGATCACTTGCAACGCACGCGTGTGTCGCACGGCGCTGACACCCGCAGAGCGTGCCGCTTTGACGCCTGGAAGCAACTGCATTGCCATGATTTGACCGAGGCTCGTGGTAACAAACGGTACGCCATCGACGCTGCCGAACAGATCTGCTTCCGAACGCCGACGCGCCACATGGTAGGGTTCATACAGTTGTTTTTCGAGCGAGTCCGCAATCTGCTGATAAGCGCGCGACGAATCAACGGCCAGGACTTGCCCCACCGGCATCCGCTCGACGACATCAGCAGCCAGGCCGCCCTCAATCAACCGCTGCTTCGCCGATGGATAGGCAGCAATCATCATCACGGACAGAGAAGCTTGCATCAGTTCAGGAGGCATTCGCGGCGTATTCGCATCGACCTTACTCCAGTCGCTCACCGACTGCGTCAACAATCGCGCCCATTCGCCCGGTGCATGCTGCGCGGTATCCGCATCCTTGAGAAAGGGAAACATGCGTTGCCCAATCGACATCTCAAATTGCATCGCACGTTTAACCGCCTCCGTTGGCTCAGGCAATTCTGCGAGCGCCCAATAAAGATTCGGCGAGTTGTCGGCGGCCATCAATTCGAGCGTCACCATCTGGCCCATCGACCGTTCAGCGATGCCTATCAGCGTACAGATCAGCAAGGGTTCACTCGCGACGTTCTCGGCCAAGCGATTGTTCATGCGTAATTCATCAATTGCCCGCTGATAGTCTCCTTCGGCGATTGCGACACGCGCTCGCAGCATCAGCATTCGCGACAGATCACGCGAAGCATTGAATTCGGGCAACAGGATCTGCACAATCTGCGGACCTTGCATCTCTTGGATGCCTAGTCCCCAGTCGCAGTCACGTCGCAGCGTGGCAGGGGCGACGAAGTTATTGATCTCGCGATCAAACGAGCGTGCCGCCTCTCGCAGCTTATCGAGCGGCAATGTGTGTAATGGCTCACTACCAGGTGAGTACCATTCGTAGAGCTCATCGCCAAACTTTTCGACCAACGCACTCAAGCGTGTATCGAGAACAGATTCCGGATAGAGCCGCAGGTAATGGGTCGCAGCGTTCCCGGGCAACATCTCGATATCGCGCACGACCAGTCGCTCACGCAAAGCGGGCACGGGCTCCGCCGCGGGTGTCACGGTCATCTGAACCACGGTAACGACTTGGTTAGGAGACCGCGTTTCTGTCACACGGAGTTCAGCGACGACATGAGTCGCCGACGCAATGAGCACGACCGCGGCCGAAACGATCAACCGACTCGCCGCGGCACAGCGTGTCACGGACTTCAGCATACGTTTTATCATCGATATCTCTCTTCATTCGCGTTAGGTTGGCACAAGCTGGAGTTCGACGCAAAGTAATAGCGTCGGTTCCAGCAGGGCACGCGGTTAGTAGCAGCTTCGCCGACATATACGCCTTGGCTGAGCCAAAACATTAAACGACTGAGCATGAGTAGGTTCGCTACGCATAGGAGGACGTCCGAGTAACGGCACTAAACGTTACGTGACATCATCACGCTTTACGTCAGGGAGAAACTCTTGCAGAAGTTCGCGCGCCGAACTCGGCTTTGCCCGAGCCGGCGACGTTCGCGTGGCCCCAGGCCCGCGCAAATCATTCCATGAGCCGGGTGACAACGTCGAATACCGGAGTGCCTGTTCGCGCTGAATCAACAACGTGGCACTGCGATCGTACTCACGTGGCATCACGAACATTGGCACTTGACGCTCTATTGTCACTTCTGTCGGCGCCGTTGGTTCTACGGCCGTTCTCGCAGCGGCAGTCTCGACGGGTGAGCTTGTCGATGGTTCCGATGTTCGCACTATAATTGATTCGTTCGTCGGTTGGCTCGGCCGGTGCCACATGACTGCGACGGTCAACGACATGGCGACGAGCGCGCTTACAGCAGACCAGCCAACCGTCGTGAATCGACCTGCAAGACGATCAGATGAAGATGAACGGTGAGCCAACTTGCGTTCGGCCGCATCCCAGCCAGCGCGATACAGCAACTCATCGCGTGAAACGGTCGTCGCCGGCAACGCAGTCCCGGCCAACTGCTCAACCAGCCGTGACAACTCAGGGGAAAGCGTCTCGTCTAGCGCAGATCGGCGGATGTTTTCGTCGGACATTCCCGAGGCTCCATTTGCTGTTTAAGTTGCTCCAACGCGTGCACATAGTTGCGTTGTACTGAACTGCGAGAGCTTTGCGTGACCGTGGCGATTTCCTCCCACGTCAACTGCCCCCAAATGCGAAGAATGACAATTTCGCGCCGCGCGTCATCGAGTGATTGCAGCAAGTCCAACAGCGCGACCGTTTCCACCGGCGAAGCGACTCGGCGCCAAGCGGTGCTGTGCTCCGCCGCCGCCTGTTCATGATTCGTACGTCGCTGCGCTGCACGGGCTGCGTTGAGCGACCGATTGCGGACGACATGAAACAACCAGGCGGCCGGGTCCGGCGGTAGCTCAGGCAACCGAGCGAACTCCAGAAAAGCTTCCTGAACACAATCGGCCGCCGCCTGCGTGCGCTGTCCTGCGTAGAACTCGAGCGCAGCGGCATACCGTTCGAAATACTCGGTAATCAGCGCTGCATCGATTGGCCCCATCGGCTCTCCCTGTCACACTACAGACGATACACCGGCCAGCGCTGGATCTTCCCAGATATTCTGAGAATTTTTGCCCCAGTTCGCCGCGACGCCACGAGTTCCCCGCAGCGACACGAGTTCGCCGTAACGCGTTAGCGTCGGTTCACCCCGGCGCTGACTTCCAGTTTCCACGCCCGCTTGACCAACACGCTGACGTGCAGCAACCGCCCCCTTGCGACTTTGAATCTCGCACCACGCCGCAGCGCAGCCACTACGCCCAACCAAAGTCTCAACCCGTTTGAAAATCATGATCGCTTTGTAGTAGCTTCTCGATCGCTCACGTTGAGCTCATCACAACGAAGGTGTCACTTGTTCGAAAGGAAGCATCATGACTCCACCAAACTGCAGTTCCCCCGAGTTCCTGACGGCAGTCATCATTGATGAAACGCATGTTCGCATTATCGATTCGCTCGAACAGTCTGACGCCATCACACTCCAGCATTGTGTCTGGGAGGACCCCGCCTCGTGGCATGAC
>JAGQPK010000682.1 GCA_020426755.1 Planctomycetales bacterium | reverse complement strand
CGAACAGCATCGCTCCTGCCGTGACCGCAGTCGCCAGCATTCCCTTGGTCCAGTGTCTCATTAGTAATCCTCGCGCTTTGACAATTCCAATCAACCAAAGATTCGACGGCGCAGCGCCAGTCGTCGCTTTCTTTAGAAGTGGAACCATAACCGATCCAGCTTGAGTTTGCAATTAAATTTCCCCCACTCTGCGCATCTTACGTGATGCTGTTTGATGGAGTTAGCTGCCACTTGAAAGGTGCGAATTCTGGTGTTTCGGGCTTTTGACATGAATGACAGTTCGCACTGCGCACAATGCCAGGCAAAAGCATATGGAGTGCGATCGCGCAGCTATCGCTTTTCACCGCGGGCGGATAGATCGAAACGACGGAATTCGGCCAACCGTCGACGGTGCGCACTAGAACGCCATACATCGTTCCACCCATACGTCGTTCCATACGTATGGCTTCGTTTCAAAGCGGCAGCTGCGCGGCCGCACTCCAAACAATGCCAACACGCGAAAAGTAGCTACTATTCCGACGCCACCACAAAGATACGGGGTCGCCCGCGTTTTCGTTGACCCACTCTTCCGTGCCGCGTACAACACCTAATGCGTCTGGGATGAATCTGAAATTGGAGATTGGCATGCGGCGGGCAGCACGAAAACTGCGGGCAGAGGGGCTTGAAGATCGGCGCTGCTTGGCCGTCGTCGGCATCGTGCCACATGGTCTGGAAGATCTGCCGATCAAATCGTATGACAGTCCCATGACGCTCGGAGATCTCGATGGGGACGGCGATCTCGACCTGGTCGCGGGTGCAACTTGGCGGGCGAATCTCAACAGCACCGGACGATTCGCCGATCCGCAAGCCTATGCGTCGATGACCAACACGCAGATCCTCGAGCTGCAGGCAATTGATGTGGATCACGACGGTGACCAAGATCTCGTCGCTGCGATCAGGACGAATGTGAGTCGGTCGATCGTGTGGTTTGAAAACCGCGATGGCTTGGGACGCTTCGGATCGCCTCAACGCATTTTCGAATGGAATAGCGCTAGTGATTTCGTGAGCGTCGCTAGTGATTCCGGCGTCCTGTTCGCAATATCGCAGCGAGCCAATACGAGGCCCTTTGATCTGCAGGTGTATCGCTACGATCACGCAACGGGAGAGGTTGTGCTCGAGCTGAATGACCCGGCGGGCACATGGATCGCCGATTTCGCGGACCTCGATGCAGATGGCGATCTCGACCTGGTGACGGATCATGGGATCGCAACCTATGACAGCGATCTGCGCAGCTGGTCGAACGTGGCCGGTCCAGCGCCCGGATATGGTTATGCCATCGGTGACTTGCGTGGCGACGGTTCGCTGGCTGTCTATTCGTGGGACGGCTTTGAGCTCACAAGAATTCGTCCCGGTGTGCGCACGTCAGTTGTCCAAACGAATGGTTTCGACGTGATGGGATCTCCGTACCAGCTCGAGATGTTCATGCACGATCTGGATGGGGACGGAGATGGCGATCTCGTGGTCACTGCGACGTATCAGGATGCGGCGATCAACTTTGTCTCGATCTTCGACGGCAGTCAGTTCGATGAACTCCAACGACTGGATGCGTATTTTTCCCTGTTCGGTGACGTGAATAACGATGGCGTTGTCGAGGTTATCGATGGCGGGGAAGTGTGGCAATACTCGCCCGAAACGAATGCGATCGTGCGCTTGTATGCGCGTGATGAATTCTCTCCAGGCGGTGGAGGCCAGACCGTGGACGTGGACGGCGACGGTGATCTGGATCTTGTCTTTTACCGTGGTGACCGGTTTGGCGCTCAAGACTTCATCACGAACGTACAAGTCAGGTGGAGTGAAAACGTTGACGGTGCGGGAACGTTTGGACCCAGCCGCTTGATTACACCGCTGGTTAATTTGCTCGATGGGCATGATGAAGTGCAGTACTTGTTCGCCGACTTTGATCTGGACGGCGATCTGGATTATCTACGCACCACACCGTACGACGACTCAACTAATGTGCATTGGATCGAAAACATCGACGGCCTAGGAACGTTCTCGTCGCAAGCTCATCCGATCGAATCGTCATCAACTTACTTTTGGCGAACGCGGATCATCGATGCGGATGGCGACGGCGATTCCGATCTTGTGAGCGATTTGAATTGGATCGAGAACCTCGCCGGTAAAGGATACGCACCCAATCGACCGCTCCTGACGCCCGACAGCTTCGAACAGGTCGAGTGGGTCGACTGGGACCGTGACGGCGACTTGGATGCGATCGTTTTGGCGAAGCGGGAATCGCGTTTGCCTGGGAGACTTTATTTTTACGAGCGAACCGTCGAACAGCCGCCTGCCTTTGCCAGTGGTGTGGAAATCTTATCCGATGAGCCGTCACACAGCGTCTTCGGAGGAGTCTCTTTCACGCTCCTCGACGTGGACGCGGACGACGACCAGGACGTGGTGATCGAAGAAGGAACGGCGAGCTTTCTGCAACTTAACGTCGGTGGCAAGCTGAGTGCGTATCAGAGTCTGCCAAGTTTGAACCGCGGCTACAATTATGTTTTTGCGGATCTGGATGGCGACGGCGATCAGGATCTTGTTCCCTATGGACGCGAGCCCAACTGGTATGAGAATACGGATGGTGCTGGCAGCTTCGAGCCACGACCGTTGCCGACTGGCCTAGCGGCGGCATCGTTGGGTGATATCGATAGCGACGGCGATCTTGATTGGCTCGACTTCGATCAGGTTTGGTGGGAAACTCGCCAGGTCGGCGACGTCGATGGCGACGGACAGTTCAACTCTGCCGATCTCGTCGCGATCTTTGCCGCCGGTTTGTACGACTACGATGTGCCGGGAATCGCGCGCTTTGAGACGGGAGATTGGAACGGTGATGGCGTCTTTGATTCCTCGGATCTGGTGATGGCCTTTCAAAGCGGCACTTTCGTGGCCTGAATTCGCCGTAACTCGCTAGCGTCGGTTTGCCTGCCCAGCAGCAACCACCCTGCGTGAGAACCGCGGCTAGCGTCTTTCAGCGAACTCAAAGTGACGTTGTCCAACTAGGGCATCGCCCTAGACGAGACAGTCCGTCTACCGTCTACCGGCGTCGGCGGAGCAACGTAACGACGCCGAGCAGTGCCAGTGTCCATGTGGTCGGCTCGGGAACTGCGGCCGCGACAGCGGTGCGTGGTCCTTGCTCGAAGCCGCCATCGCTAAAGGCGGTTACGAAGTCACCACTATTGAAATTGCCATCTAGGTTCCAATCGCCTTCGGCCCACGTCGAGTTCTGATCGGTACCGTCCTCGTATTCGCCGATTTGAAACACGCTGACGAGATCGGTGGTGTTGAACACGCCGTCAAGATTTGAATCGCCATACCAAGTCTTACGCAGGTCATGGACCCACTTATCTTGATCGGCAACAGTAACCGAACCATCATTATCCACATCAAACTTTGCGTTGCTGCCGCCGGCACGAAGTTCTGCGCCGAGCAAATCGATATCCGCGGCATCCAACGTGCCGTTGTTGTCGAAGTCGCCCGGTAAGCCACCACCACCGTTGGCGAGCGTTAACGGTGACTCGGCACCGGTGAAGAGCTTCGTGAGG
>JAGQPK010000681.1 GCA_020426755.1 Planctomycetales bacterium | reverse complement strand
CGACTGCATTGAAGGCCTCAACTGCCGCCGAGACCATGGCGTGTGCCTCGATCGGTTGCTGGTCATATTTGGCTGTAGGTTCGCCGCGGCGATGAAATCCATTGCAACCAATGGGGCGAAAGCGACCGCGCGATGACAGTTGTTTTTCCGCGAGCCACCGTAGGGATCGAAGTCCAATCTGAGTGGCGCGTTCATTTCCGCTCCACCGACCACTCAGAATTAGCGCGTGCGATAGCTTGGCGTTGTTGTACGAGGCGATATTCTCAAACCAGGGCCAATCTTCCGTCGAGTTATCCTCATACAGGCGGATTAGCTTATCTGTCAGCGTGTCGCGAGTTTGATTGACCAGACGATCCCCGCTCAGGCGACGGAGGTATTCGTGTATGCCGATCAGAGCTAGTGCCCAATTGCGAGGTGACGTCGTACTGGCACACGCAGGAAGCGCCCTTTGGAACAACTGTACCGCCCAGGATTGTAGACTTCGCCGTCGAGATCGGCCCACGCAGGTACCTAGTGCCCAGAGTGCGCGGCCTTGAGAATCGTCGGATCCATCGTCTTCCAGCCACTGTCGATCAAAGCTCATGAAGTTCCGAAAGCGGCTGCTTTGGGAGTTGAATGCATGGTTGATGAACGCAGCGTAGGTCGACGTTGCCCGTTGTACTTCTGGCAAATCCGCCCCCAGTTCTTCCAGCAGCACTGTCAAGACAAGTGCGCGGGCATTATCGTCGGTGCAGTAGCCTTCGAAGTTGTTGCGGATCGAGAAGCACGCGTGCTGAAGGATACCGGTCGAATCGCTCATCGCGAGCAGGTGATCAAGATTCATTCGCGGCAGGTCGAGCGGCTGTTCGTCCAGCGTTCGAACCGCCAGCGGCTTGGAAGTATGTACGCGACTACGGCGCGCTTCTTGGAATGACCGAACATACTGTTTCGCCACGTTGCTCCAAACCATCTGTCGTCCTAGGCGGTAGGCCTGCTCGCGCATTGCTTGTCGACGCGGTTCGTCTTTTAGAAGTGAAACGACCTCGTGACTTATCGCAGCCGGATCCGCGAAGGGAACTAACACTCCGCGGCCGTCCGCCAGCAATTCCGCCGCGTGCCAATACGGAGTCGAAATCACAGCCTGACCGCAGCCAAATGCATAAGTGAGTGCCCCCGAGACGGCTTGCTCCACATTCAGATAGGGCGTGATATACAGGTCGGCGGCACCGATGAATTCTGTTAGTTCGTCGATTTCTACGAAGCGATCATAAAAGATGACGTGCTTTTGAATTCCCAGTTCCTTCGCCATTCGTTCCAAGCCGATCCGGTACTTCTCGCCCTCTGACCTAACTAGGCTAGGGTGAGTTGCACCCAGAATGAGATATACGAAATCTGGAACTTCACGAATCACATCGGGCAAGGCCTGCAGTACGTGCTCAATGCCTTTGTTGGGCGAAAGCAAACCGAATGTCAGAGCCACATGCTTGGCCTCGACACCAAACTGATCCTTGCAGACGAGTGGATCTGCAAATGGCCGGTCTGGAATGCCATGCACGATGAGATCGGTCTTGCGCTTGGGTACGTTATAGACGGTGTGCAGCATTTCGAAACTGCGATTCGTCATGACCACCAATCGCGTTGAGAGTTCGACCAACTGATCCATGACGCGCCGTTGTGTGGCGCTTGGCGCTGCGAGGACCGTATGCAACGTGGTCACGACGGGTACTCGCAAGTCCCTCAGGAACGCCAAGATGTGGCCACCGCACGGGCCTCCGTAAATACCGAACTCGTGCTGAAGTGAGACGACATCGGCATTGCTGAAGTTCAGAAAATCAGCCGCCCGACGGTACGACGCCAAATCTTGTTCAGCAATCTGGAAGCGAACCTCGGGGCCGTACTCGTAACCGCCCTCGATGTCATCGACTGGGACGACGATGCACTTGGCAGCGCCATGCTGACTAACCGCGTGCCGTAGGTCATTTGTGAACGTGGCAATGCCGCACTTTCGCGGGAGATAGTCGCCTACAAAGGCGATTCGCTTTAAGTCGGAGTAAGGCATCTGTACGCTCCTTGCGTTCCAGTTTGGATTTGTTGTTTCTGATCGACATGCGGCGGTGCGTGGGGCGAGCATTGGCTTGCGTCCAGCGAGTCCGCTCGTTCAACGCAACGCTGCGAGCATTTCTCTCTCTGAAAACTCGACGACGCCGGTGCACGTGTCGGCGGCGCCATAGAACACGCTCAACGAATCACCGGAGTGAATCACGGCCGTCGGAAATACCACGTTGTCCACGAAGCCGAACTGCTCAAATGCCGACGTTGGCAACATCACTGGCTCGTGAGAGCGTCGCAGAATGCGGCTCGGATTCTGCCGATCCAGCAACATGGCTCCCGCGGAATAGGCGCCGATTCCACCGGTGGGTGTAGTGCGGCAGCCGTGATAAAGCACCAGCCAACCTTCCTCTAACAGCACTGGTTGAGTCCCCGCTCCCACGCGGTCGCTTTCCCATGCGCACGACCCGCGGTAGAGAGGTGCGTGCTGACCCCACTGCAGCAAATTGTGCGAACGTGCAATCCAGATTTCCGGCGGACCAAACCGAGAGTTCGGATTGGGGCGGTGGAGTGCGACGTACTCGCCGTCAAATCGCTGCGGAAATAGCACAACGTCCTTGTTCTCTGGGCAAAAGACAACGCCGTGACGCTCGAAGGTTTCAAAGTCATGAGTCGAAGCCAGCGCCGTCGCTACCCCCTGCCTGGATACGGCGACGTACGTGATCCAAAACGTGCCGTCGATCTCCGTGATTCTTGCATCTTCGATACCGAACTCCTCCATGGGGGAAGTTGGCAACAACAGAGGCCCCGGCGTCCATGTCGTGTTCCCCTGTGACGGGCCTCGAAACACGCGCAGGTGGGATACGGACGTCAATCGCTGGGCACCATCTGACTTCTGGCGAACAACGCGAGGGTCTGTGCAATCCAGTTCATCTTCAGCTACCCAATCGGTCACGACCTTGCCATTCGACTCCCAACGTGGAAGTCCCGCGAAGCCCAGTCGCAGCTCGCGGGGCGCTTCGGCAACACGGGACAGGAGCACGGTCTGATGATTAAAGCGGACGGCGCCAGGATTGAAGACGCCAATCACTCGAAATTCGTCGCCATACGGTTGCAGGTCCCGGGGACAAAGCAGCACGGCTTCGGAGATTCTTCGGATCACGCGTTCAACCACATGTTTCTTCCTCCGCACCGGTTGCGACCCTAGCGGCGCTTGTCAGCACGGATAGGGCGACGTGATGCGTGGTAGCAACCGACATGGTCTCATCATGCCGCACATATCGTAGAGCGAACGCTTTGGTTTTCGTCTTAACGTCAATTGTCATGAATGCCAAAGAAGGTACCCCACGATCGACGTTCAAGTGCGAGCGGGTCGATCGCGGACTCTGCTGTATCGTTATTGGCATTCGTCTGCACAGGTAAAGCTTGCGTGTGTAGTGTTCCCGCGCGGAATGCAGTGGCGAGCGCCGCCGGAATTGCAGCATAGGCGAGCACCAACGCTGCCTGGCTCATCGCCACCTCGGCTTGCATCTCCTGTTGCCTGGCAACTGC
>JAGQPK010000680.1 GCA_020426755.1 Planctomycetales bacterium | reverse complement strand
GTGAATACGTGCGGGGGATGGAGTCGCAGACATGCAACATTCAAGCAGGCCATGTGGCCGTATCAGCATGTCACCACGATCAATCTCCGCATCACTATCCAACTATAGGGCAATCGAGTGCGGGTTGATCGCGGAGCACCCGACCGGCGCGTGATTCGGACAATTTCACTCGCTTAGGAATCGTCACCAATCACTTCATCGATCAATCGATTCAGTTCTTCATCACCGATGCCGCTGGCAGAGCTGAACACAGCAAACAGTTGCTTTTCGGAATCGCTCAGTTTCCCATCCGCCGCCATCATGCGAACGAGTTCCTTGAGCAACAGCTTCCGCTCTGCAGGATCGTTAGGAACGGTCAGCTCGGCGCGCCCGCTGGCGGCTTTCTCCAGCGCATCTTCAAACTGTTCATCGGTGATGCCCCACTCCGCAGCTCGGTGCGCCAGTAAGCCAAGTTCCGATTCGGCAATGCTGCCGTCAGCGGCCGCCATAATAAGTAGATTGAGAAAAACGTCCTGATCCATTTCTATCCCCCCCCGTTTCCGAGCTAGATGTTACCACCTGCTCACCTCACCACCAAGCGATCATCAGACAGAACACAAAGTCTGTCGTGACCCGACGGATTCCCACGGCCTGTCATTGCGATTTCCGTGCTGCGCCCAGTGGAATCGTGCACCACTGTTTCAGGATTTTGGCATTGCGCTGCCGCACTGCAAAGTAGGTATGTGCCGGCGTGAGCCATCGCATACAAGCAACCTGGCCAAATCATGGCCTTTGATGAACCGCCCGGTGAGTTTGGCCGTAACGGGGTAAAGAGTGGCCGTTCTAGGGCGACTCGAGGCTAATTAGGGAGAGTGCAACAGATGAATTCCTCACGCAAGGTCGCCCGAATTGCTGGAATCGACATTTCGATTCACTGGACGTTTCTACTCCTCGTCGGCTGGGTTTTATTTGCCGGGATGAGTCGAGGCATTGCGAGTGCGCTGTTGGAAGTGGTGCTGCTGCTGAGCTTGTTCGCCTGCGTGCTCCTGCATGAACTCGGCCACGCAGCAGCCGCGCGATACTTCGGCGTGCCTACCCACGGGATCACATTGATGCCTATTGGTGGGGTCGCCAATCTCGATCGCATCCCGCGCAATCCGCGTCAGGAACTTGTCATCGCACTGGCCGGGCCGGCAGTTAACGTCTTTCTCGTTGGACTCATGCTGCCACTCGTCGCCCTGTTGTCCGACTTGGGCCACTTTGTCAGCCCATTAGCGTTAGGTAGTAGCCTGCTGAGTCGATTGATGTGGATGAACGTTGCACTGGCAGCCTTCAACCTCACGCCGGCCTTCCCCATGGACGGCGGTCGCGTGTTGAGAGCACTGCTCGCGAAACGCCTCGATTATCGCGTAGCCACGAAGTGGGCCAGAAACGTAGGACAGGTGATTGCAGTGCTGTTCGTCGTATTCGGCGCGTTCTACAACCCTATGTTGGTGCTCGTGGCCTTGTTTATCACCATGGCTGCGGAAGCTGAGTACCAATCGGTTCTGAAAGACTACACCCCCGTATTGCCCGCCGAATCCAGTCCGGTGTCCAAGCTCGTTGCGGGCGCAGCGCCGCGCGTCCCCCATGCACATACGACCTGGGCAACTCGACTTCCCAATGGAGTCGTCCTAATTCACCAGCTCGGACCCACCCACTAATCAATCGGCCGGTGTCCGCGCGCTGTCCCCCTCCCACAAGTGACTCCCAACTATCTTGAGGCGCGCAGTCCGGAAGGGAGGCGTCGCGGGAGGGCGACAGTCACTGAGTGCGCAGCGGCGCAGAAGTCGCTTCCACGAGCGACAATCTCGTTCGTTGGCTGTCAACCCAGACCATATTCATTGCGAATCGATCGGCCCCGACGTAGTCAATTGTGACTGGAGGCACATGTGGTTGCCTCCCCTCCCGATATTTCGCCGCGTGATCTGGAGGCGAATTGCGGTAGGGGGACAACATAGATGTGTGGTGAACGCGAGGGCTGGGAGTGACCTGATTGATGAAGGGTCGTCCGCAACCGTTGAGAAAATAAATAGGCGGGCTTGGCTCGTAATAATCCATTGAGCCGGCACTCCCAACCCTCGCGCACAAGCACCGAAGCTAACCGCTTCGGCGGAAAAACAGCATGATCTAGATAAGAGGGGAATGGGACGAGAGCGACGTAGGAGTGATATCAGGGGTGTGGATACTAGGATTCTGAGTTGTAACTTCTTGGTGTGGTTTTCAAAGAAAATGGATGCCGCTCTCGTCCCGTTACCCTCTCGTTTGTCGTTACTATCGGGTGAAAGAAAAAATGGGGGCCTTCGTCGTGCCAATAACAAATTGGCAAGGCTAAATAGTCAGGGGCAAGGCAACCATCCAGCCCACGAACGATCGAAGGCCCCGCGGGCCAGCTGCGATCAACTACGCCGCCGATCGCGATCTACCTATAAAGCAGCGCGCATGCCGCATCTCGATTTGAGACCAACTTTATTTGACACATTCACGTAACCTACTGACTTCAAATCAGTTAACGTGTTTGCGCTTTTCGCAATTCTCAAATCGAGACCACTACGGCGGGTGTCCATCGATGTCAACGATTCTTGCCAGCTCTTCGCTGCAGCGAATCGCAACATCCATTCCAAACACGCGGACGCGGCGATCAAACGGACGTTCCCACAGCGAGTCCCGGAATGAGACATTGCCTTGATTGCTCGCCAGCGATTGGCACGGTCGGTGTCGTGGCTGGGCGGAAGCGCTTATAATCGCGAACTTTCGCCAACTGGACGTGGGCTAAGCCTGATGGATTCAACGCGTTGCGGAACTCTGCCGACCACGGCGCGACGCGTGATCATCGTGCGTAATCCGCACGCGGGCGCCGTTTCGACGGTGGGTCCGGTCGAACGCTTGATGCGAGACCTGGCGCGCCGCGAGCTTGATCCCCATCTCATCACGGATGCCAACGAGTTAGAGGACACCGCCGCCCGCTGGCATGCGGCAGGGCAGTTGCGCGCGGTCGTTGCAGCCGGCGGCGACGGCACAGCGGGATTAGTCGCGAATCGGATTGCGGCGGACGTCCCGATGACTCTGCTGCCGCTGGGAACAGAGAACCTGCTGGCGCGGTACCTGCTGTTGTCTGCCGACACCGCGTCGTTGGCCCACGTAATCCGAAACGGCCGCACGATTCAGATGGACGCGGGAGCGGTACGTGTCGGTGATGCACCGGCTAAGCTATTCCTCTTGATGATCGGCTGTGGCTTCGACGCAGAAGTCATCCGGCGGTTGCATGAGCGACGTCGCGGACACATCACGCATCTTTCGTACTTCAAGCCGATTCTATCGACGATGCGTGAATTTGCTTATCCTGAAATGAAGGTCACCTACACGTCGACGCAATCGCAGCAGGAGCGTTCCATCAGCGCCCATTGGGTGTTCGTGTTCAACACACCATCGTACGCCCGTTCGCTGCCAATCTGTCCGACGGCGGATCCGACCGATGGCCAACTAGATATCGTGGCGTTCAACGGCGGTTCCACTTGGCATGGTTTTGGTCACTTATTCGCCGTGTTGCAGCGACGTCATC
>JAGQPK010000067.1 GCA_020426755.1 Planctomycetales bacterium | reverse complement strand
CCTCGATCACTACCATCGCATGCAGATGTCGGATCAAACGCGCCGGCTAGGTGGGTAGTCAATAAGCGTGGGCAGCTCAATATAACGAATCCGCACCCGAGAAGCCATTCCGACACGCCAAGCCACCAGCACCGTCGACAAAACGGCCGTTCAGTACTTCATCCGTGACATCCGTGTAATCCGTGGCCCAATCACCACCACCACAATCCTAGTTCTCGTA
Organism: Planctomycetales bacterium; assembly: GCA_020426755.1. Classification (GTDB taxonomy): domain Bacteria; phylum Planctomycetota; class Planctomycetia; order Pirellulales; family Pirellulaceae; genus JAGQPK01. The sequence goes on along the minus strand of JAGQPK010000067.1, from coordinate 12,419 downwards.
GCCAAACTGCAGCGCGCGGACGAGATCGCTGGTCGTGAACAGACCATCACAGTCCCAATCTCCTTCCGCCCATCCGGCCGGCTCCTGGTTCTCATATTGACCAGCCGAGAAGACGAACACGAGATCGCTACTCGTAAACTGCCCATCCAGGTTCGCGTCGCCAGGCTGAGTCCCCAGTACCGTATCAATCAAGAAATCATAGTCGAACTTGTCGACCTGTCCGCTGCCGTCGAGATCAAACTGAGTGCCATTATCATTGTTGACAACAGCGGCGCAGATCAGATCAATATCCAGGGCGTCGATTGTGCCATCGCCATTGATATCGGCGCTGGGCAATTCCGCGAAAGCGGCGTAGAACCCCATTTCCACTCGCGTGCCATCCGCGTCGAGCGGCGAAGCCGGATCGCCTGCATCGATCGCTGGAGAGCCCGCCGGCAGGTGAAAATCATTGTTGTCGAGATCGACAAACTGCGGTGTGCTGACCAGATTGCCGGTACCGCTACCGACGTGATTCCAGGCCTCCTCCGACCAACTGTAATTCAACTGAATATCGTTCGGATCGTAGTCCGTAAAGATTGGATCCCCGCCAGCGTTCACATGGAGAATCGAATTCACGATGTTAAACGTGATGCGCACGTTCGGGTCGGGCGCATCCTTGTCGTAGCCGCGAATCGCGTGGTCGGCCTTGGCGATTGTCGTCCCATCCAAGTTGACGATGACGTGCGCGTTGCCGTCACCTTTCGCTTCAATACCGATATCGCCGTTAACCAACAGGCTGTTGTTAACCGTTGTTTCTCCACGGAAGACGCTGATGTTCTTGTCAAATGAATCGCGAATGATCATGCCGTCCAGGACATTCGTCGAACCGAGCGTATCAACCGTGTCATCCTGGGACCCAGCAACAACTCCATCGGTCAAGGTGATCGTTTGTCCTGCGCGTTGTGCGTGGAGGTAGATACCATCATTGTCATCGACGGTGCCGTTGTGATGAAAGCGGCCAGCCATATCGACGATCCACGTCCGCAGAAAATCGAGTTGCGTATTGTTGATCTCAGGCCCCATTACGGCGCGCGTCAACAACGAGTCATGCAGATTCAATGTTCCCGAAGTCGACTGCAGAATCTTGCCGGCAATGTTGCTGACATTGCTGTGTACCAATGACACCGTTGCGTCACTGCCCATGCGAATCGCCGGCCCCGTGCCAGTATGTCCGCCGCGAGTGGTGCTGCCGGCACGGGTCAGGTCGGTGTAGTTCAAAGTGATCTGGCCACCGTCCGCGTTAAGTTCGCCCCACGGCTTAGTCAAATCCGCAGCAGTGAAGGTGACCGGCGCAGCGGCCGTGCCGTTGGAGTTTAGCGTACCCTGCACAGTGATCTTCGCACCCAGTTGCACGGCCGACGTTTGCGGCTTGCCTTCTAGTAGCACGAGCGTTCCCGGTTCCACCGTCAGTACGTGGCCCGACGGCACAACGACGTCGCCAGTGACGTGCACGACACCGCTCCACTGTGTCTCGGTGCCAGTAAGCGTGCCCGCGATGTCTTGAGCGGCCGACATGTCGATCGCCGATAACGCCCGCATGGCGCTCAAGCCATCGATTTCCGCGACAAGATTGAACGGCTCAGATCCAGTCGGCGTGACGAGCACGCTCCCCAAACCGTTAACGAGAGTCACTTCCGTTTCAGAAAGTTGAACTTGGTCATTGTCGCTGTGAATTGAAACCGTTGCGTCCCACACATCACGATCGACCTGGTCACCATTGCGCAACTCCAAACGCACCAGAATTGGCGATCCGGACAGGTAGTTGGCCGGTGTTGAGATCATAAGCGTATCGCGCGATAGCACGTCCGCAGGCAACGCGGCGACGGGTTCTGCCGCCACTGGTTCCGGTGGCGTGAAGCCAGCGGCGAAACACGCCAAGATGTCCGTCGTGCCGCCATCTGCGTCCTGCGACTCAACCACTGCGATGAGATCCCCCGCCAACAGCGTGCGAGCTTCCAATGTTTCGCAATATTGACACGACTTCCATTTGCGCAGCTGACTATTCCGGCTTCGCTTCATCTCACTTTGCCTCACGCTACCTCGACCTGCCTGTTCCGAGCCCCGCGTCGGAGATTAGATACAACGCGGAGCCAACTCGATTGTACTCATTCAGACAACCTTACACGTCGCAAATCTCAAAAGCTTCTTTCAGCCCCGTGTACACATCCCTGGTTGGAATGAACTCTTGCCCCACGAATCCTTGATACCCTACGTCCACCAGCGCTTGAATTACCGCTGGGTAGTTAATCTCTTGCTTAGCATCGAGTTCTCCTCGGCCCGGGTTTCCGGCGGTGTGAACGTGACCAATGATTTCGTGATGTTGTCGGATACGCCGAATCACGTCGCCGTCCATGATTTGGACATGGTAGATGTCAAACAGCAGCTTCATCCGCGGCGATCCCACGCGTCGAATGATCTCGGCGCAGTAATCGGTGTGATCACCTTGATAGCCGGGATGCCCCAGCATCGCCCCCGATCCGTCACGCGAGTTCAGCATCTCCAAACAAACGTTGACGCCTTTCGCTTCTGCTAACGCCATGACTTCTTTGAAGCCGCGCACACAATTGTCGGCTCCTTCTGCCAATGACAATTGAGGCCCCGCGGGATTCGCAGGATCGATGGCACTGAAGCCAGTAAAGGCAATCACGTTGGGAAACCCATTCGCTGCCGCGGCCTCGATGGCCTCCTTGGTCGCCGCGATCACCATCGGATGGAAATTCGGATTATTGAAGCCTCGCATGAATCCCGGTCCTGGATTGATCCGTGCTCCAACAATCGCGCAGGTCATGTCGTACTTCTTGAGTGTCGGAAACGCGTCGAATGAAACTAACTCAACGCTCTGATAACCCAGCTCACGCCCGACCTGGCAAGTCTTTTCGACACTCCACTTCTCTGGCGACGATCCATAGCACCAATGCACGATCGACTGTCGCACGCGTCCGTTTCGCTTACGTGTTTCCTCGGCCCGTGCCAACGGCTGGGGTGTCATGGTGGCAGCGACTCCTGCTGCGGTGGCTGCGGCCGTGAAGGCGGTCGACTTCAGCAAATGACGTCGATCCGTAAGCTGAGAATCGGAATGATTTGACATGCTTGGGTCTCCAAATTATTTCGTCTTGATCCAATCGCGCACATTGCGTTCGAGCACATCAAGTGGCAGTGCACCATTGCGCAGCACGATATCGTGAAACTCACGCACGTCAAAGCGTGCGCCGAGCGATTGTTCGGCATCAGCGCGGAGTCGTCGGATTTGCAATTCACCCATTTTGTAGCCAAGTGCCTGCCCCGGCCACGCGATGTATCGGTCGACTTCGGCGCGAATGTTGTGCAGTGACAGCGCGGTATTCTGTTCCATGAATCTGATTGCCTGTTCGCGTGTCCAGCCGAGATAGTGAATGCCCGTGTCGACGACTAAGCGACAGGCCCGCCACATCTCGTACGTCAGTCGTCCAAAGTCGCTGTAAGGGTCTTCGTAGAAGCCAATTTCTAAACCAAGTCGCTCCGCATAGAGCGCCCAACCTTCCACGAAGGCAGTGAATTCGGCAAATCGTCGATACGGCGGCAAGTCGGACAGCTCCTGCTGCAAGGCGATCTGCAAATGATGGCCCGGCACCGCCTCATGTAACGAAAGGGCCTCGAGTTCGTACAGCGGCCGACTCTTGAGGTCAAAGGTATTCAGACAGTAGTAACCCGCGCGCGTCCCGTCGCCGGGTGGCGGCATATAGTAGGCAGAAGTTGTCGCCGGAGCCACATAGTCCGGAATTGGTTGCAGACCATATGGCGTGCGAGGCAGCACACGAAACAGTTGTGGCAACTTGCCGTCAACGCGTTTCAGAATCAGCGCGGCCTCCTTTAGCAATGCATCAGCCGACGCGGGATGAAAACGAGTGTCCTCACGCAAAGCTGACATAAATTCTTCAAGTGATCCCTCGTGCCCCACGCGCCGTGCCAAGGTTTCCATCTCAGCACGAATCCGCTTGACCTCCGACATTCCCGTGGCATGCACTTCCTCTGGCGTCAAATCGAGCGTCGTGAAGCGACGAACACGATGACGATAGAATGCTCGCCCTTGCGGCAGAGATGAAGCGCCGACTGACGATCGACAGGCAGGGACGTACTCATCCGCCATGAAGGTCAGAAAGTCGCGATAACCCGGCACGATGGAATCGCGAATTGCCTGCCGCGCTGCTGCCCGCAGTTCTTCCGCGTCGTCAGCAGAAATCGTTGCGGGCAGCTTCCGTAATGGCTCAAAAAACAAACTCGCATCTGCATCGTCCACGATATGTGGTTCGATCGATTCGCGAAAGCGCTGCATTACGACCGACGGCAGCGTCATTCCGGCGGCGATCCCCGCTCGCATCAGTTCCATATGCTGACGACTGTATTCGGCGAATCCTTTTAATCGCGCAATGTAGTTATGATAGTCATTCAACGAGCGCAATGGCATTTGGTTGCGCAGCTCGGGGAAGAAAATATGAAAGCCTTCCCGGTTCGTAATGGGTATCAGATCGGCTTGATACTCGTGTTCGGCAAGTTCCGTTTCGATCCAGCGTCGCACGACCGCATAGTTGACGCGTTGCCCGAGAGATAATTGCTCAACATCCAACGACGTCAGCTCACTCTGGAACTCACGCAGTTGTTCGGCGCGGGCCGCGTACGCTGCAATGCTGACAACTGGCAACTTGTCATTCCAACGATTGTCGCCAGTGGCAGTAGCAAACAACGGATCTCGTTTTACAGCGTCCTCCCACCACGCATCAGCGATCGCGCGAAAGCGAGCGTCAGCGGCATTTGCCTCCGCCGATTGCTTACCCCTAGCATCGTTAACCGGCTGCGCATAACACTGCGACAGCTCGCCGGTGGCGAGCAGAATTGTCAAGGCGACAAATGCAGCCGTCATGGTGTGTGTGAGCGTTGCTGGATCGTGATAGAAGCGTTTCACGGTTGATCCCTAGTAAGAACGTTCGTGCCACAACACGCCGAGAGGCGGTTGTGGCGACATGCAGCAGTGTTGACGCGACTCGGCGAAGTACAGACGACTACTCCGCAATCTCATATGTCACGTTCACTCCGACGGACAGCGATTGCTCACCCGATGCGATCGGTACTGCGGCAAAAGCGCGGGCCATCGGCACCGGAGGGCCGCCGCCGGAGCCACTTTCTTGAATGCTCATCACACGACCGACGCGTATGCCGGCTACGTCGGCAATTATCTCGGCCCGTCGACGCGCATCGCGGACGGCTTGCGCTCGTGCTCTGTCGAGCAGCGACACCTTGTCGCGAATATCGAATGAAATACCTGACAACTGGTTGCCGCCCGCTTCGACAACAGCATCCAGAACACGGCCAAGGTCCTCCAGCTTCCGTACTTCAACGAAAACTTGATTCGTCGCTGTGTATCCCGTAATGCGAGGCGCTTCGTTGTTCCGGGCGTTCACATAATTCGGATTGACGTCGAGACGATTCGTTCTGATGTCGGACTCGGCGATGCCCAGCGCCTTCAAGGCCTCCAGGACTTTCGTGGCGGCGGAACTGTTGGCGGCCATTGCCTCCCCGGCGGTGCTGGCTTGAGTGACGACAGCAACATTGAACGACGCCATATCCGGTTTGGCCGACGCTTCGCCGTGACCACTGACACTGATCGTCCGCGACTCTTCGGCGCGAACAGCAGCCTGGCACGAAAATGCCAGCACGAGAATTCCACAGATCATCCGTTTCATTGTGACGTTTCCTTTTCTGACTCGTTCGCCAGCGCACGCTAGACACCCGCTAGCGGCGCATCCGCGCGAGCGGCGTTGTTCCGACCGCAGTTTACTGCATCAACCGCAATTTGTCTCGGCACTACGCAGCCTCTCTAAGGTTCGTCTTGACGCGATTCGCGTCGAATCGTTATCCATGTGGGGAAGAGATCGGGACCATATGCCAAGCACGGTGGCGTCGCATGCGGTCCGGTTCGCTGCTTTGGTTCAGCCAAGCGAATACACACGGGAAAAAACTGTACAAGGATGTGCTCATGAGTCGCAATTGGGTGAATCTCTTCATCGTAGCTAGCTGCCTGTTGGGCAGCGCTAGTCAAACTTCTGCGGCGATCCACTCGCCAACTCCTGCGTCAGCGCCAAATCCCGACGGTGTGACTCTGATCTATGACCCATCGTCAGGCGAATTGTCAATCCACGCCCCTGATAGCGTTCGCTTCACCGCCGTTGAGCTGCGTAGTGAAGGCGATCTATTTACGGGAGTCTGCACTGGGCTCAGCAGCCCCTTCGATGTTTGCACGACCAGCAAAGTGTTTAAGTTGGACGTCAAAGGTTTCGGAGAGACGAGTTTTGGCAATGCACTACCAGTCGGGCTCACGAGCGACGCGATTGTCAACGATCTGACGATCGACGGTGCCACGTTACCCAATGGCTTTAACGTGGGGACGGGTGTGTACTTGGCCACCGTACCAGAACCGGCAACTGTCAGCCTCGTGTCATTCGCTGTCCTGGGGCTATTGGCCGCGCTGCGACGACGTTAAGTCGCGGGTAAGTTCGGAGTGCGCTCACGCAGCTATCGCTCTTCTCTAAACTCGGTGCATCCAAACGGTTGGGATCCAACCGTTTGGCGACGACCACCAAAACGTCCCGAATCCCAGTTAGTGTTTGACAATCAGTCGTGAAGCGTCGAGATTGGGTTCCGTCAATGCATGGCGGACGTCAAGCTACGACCACTTGCGCGAACATCACGCCTTCGCTGCAGTTCTTGTTCAGATGTCACTACGCGACATGTGTGCCGGTCGCCCCATGTACCGGCGATGAATCGCCGGCCTACCCTCAACAATCGCTACGCGATGATGCCATGGCGGAGCACACGATGCCATGGCGGGGCACACGATGCCATGGCGGGGCACATCGAGCCACCACCAGCTCCCAATCTAGGCCGCGTGCGATTTCCACGGGAGCGAACTACGACGCGTGCGAATTCCTAGGCGCGCGAATTGTTAGGCGTTCAAATCAATAGGCGTACAAATCACCTGCACTACGACTCGCCGGGCTCGAATCATTAACCGGCAGAGTGATCTTGGCTTAATCTGCGTGCAATCTGAATTCGCGTTCGATTAGAATAGCAGCTTCGACTTGGAGACAGGGCGGCGCGTAGACCGTTGTCACGGACGAACCGCCCAGCAGGTGGAGCTTGAATTTAGATGTGCATAAGGTCCCTTCGCGGTCTGTCGCAACGCCGTTCGCAGCATACGGAATGTTCACTGACGTTGGCGACGAGGTACGCGCTGCCAGTTCTTATAATCTTTGCCCACGGTCTCATCGCCTCGGCACAAGATCGTCAGATTGACTATGCGAGAGACGTGCAGCCGCTGCTGAAGCGGCACTGTTACGAATGCCATGACGGCGGCAAACGTACTGCCGATCTGCGATTGGACGTACGTAGCGCCACGCTGCGAGGCGGTGAGTCGGGGCAACCGGCCGTGGTTCCGAAACAGCTCGCAGAAAGCAGCCTGTTTGCACGGCTCGTGGCGACAGACGAAGCGGAGCGTATGCCGCCGAACAAGCCCCCGCTGTCGGCAGACGAACTGGCAATCATCCGTGACTGGATTCAACAGGGAGCCACATGGCCAGATGCAATAGCGGGCGAAGAACTTGATCCACGCCAACACTGGGCATTTCAATCGGTAGTCGCGCCCGCAGTTCCGACCGTTGCCAGTGAACATTGGGTTCGCAATCCGATCGATCGCTTTGTGCTCGCACGACTGGAACAGAACACACTCACACCTTCGCCAGAAGCGGATCGTTCCACGCTCGTCCGCCGTCTCTACCTTGACTTAATCGGATTACCGCCGACTCCTCAGCAAGTGGAGGAGTTCGTTTACGACAACCGCTCGGAGGCCTACGACGCACTCGTCGAACGATTGCTCAATTCGGTCCACTACGGTGAACGCTGGGGACGCACCTGGTTGGATTCCGCGCGCTACGCCGACTCGGATGGTTACGAGAAAGACAAAGTCCGGTCAGTCTGGTCCTATCGCGACTGGGTGGTCAGCGCCCTGAATCGGGACTTGGGTTACGATCGCTTCATCATCGAACAGTTAGCTGGCGATCTACTACCCGATGCCACGCAGGAACAACGTGTCGCGACCGGCTTTCTGCGCAACTCGATGATCAACGAGGAAGGCGGCATCGATCCGGAACAGTTTCGCATGGCGGCGATGTTTGATCGAATGGATGCCGTTGGCAAAAGCATCCTCGGCCTCACAATACAATGCGCTCAATGTCACAGTCACAAGTATGATCCGCTGACACAGCGCGAATACTATCAGATATTTGCTTTTCTCAACAACGACCACGAAGCCAACATTCCAGTCTACGATGCACAACAGCAGCAACAAAGGTCGCGACTTTACAATGAAATCGCTGCCATCGAATTGTCACTCAAGCAACGAACGCCGGATTGGCAAACCCGACAATCTGCCTGGGAGGCCGAGCAGCGAGCATTCCCAGATTTCGACTGGCAAGTGCTTACGCCCGACGTCGACGACAACTCGAACGGTGGCCAGAAGTACTTGCTACAACCGGACGGTTCCTATCTCTGTCAAGGATATGCACCAACCCACCACACCGTGTTGATGACAACGGCCACGGAGCTAAATGACATCACGGGATTCCAACTGGAATTGCTGCTCGACCCAAACTTGCCCTGCCTGGGACCGGGACGATCCGTAACCGGAGCCTGCGCCTTGACGGAGTTTATCGTCGAAGTGTTACCAGCCAATGGGAACGGCGAGTCACGTCCGGTCAAATGGACGACAGCGGTGGCCGACTACAATCCACCAGAAGAACCCTTGGCGGCAATTTTCGATGATCGGAGCGGAGACCGCCGTGTCACGGGCCCGATTGAAATGGCCATCGACGGCAAGAACGTCACCGCGTGGGGCACCGATGCCGGACCGGGGCGGCGCAATCAACCGCGCAAGGCAGTCTTCGTGCCAGCAAGTCCGGTGCATCTTGAGCCCGGCGAACGCCTCGCGATTCGGTTGCGTCAAAATCACGGTGGCTGGAACAGTGATGACAATCAAAGCCACAACCTGGGCTGTTTTCGTTTGAGCGCGTCGACGCAGGCAGCACCAACCGTTGATCCGTTGCCGGCTCACTTGCGCGAGTTCATTGAGATTCCAACCGATCAACGCACGACTGCACAAACGGCCGCGCTGTTCAGTGAGTTCCGTCGTACCGTGCCGGACTGGCAACCAGAGAATGACAAGATTGAATCGTTGTGGAAATCGCATCCCGAACCGGCGACACAGTTGGCGTTAATCCACCGTGCCGCACCGCGCGAAACTCACGTGTTAACGCGGGGCGAATATCTGCAACCCGCAGAGAAAGTCGCTCCGAACACGCCCGCCTTCCTCCACCCGTTTCCGGCTGGTCGGCCGCGAAACCGCCTGACCTTTGCCGAATGGCTCGTCGATCGACAGTCACCAACGGTGGCCCGCGCGATTGTGAACAGGGTCTGGCAAGCTTACTTTGGCGTAGGTATTGCCGAAACCCCCGAGGACCTGGGGATGCGTGGCGCAGAACCATCACATCGTGAGTTGCTCGATTGGCTAGCTGCCGACCTAATGGATCATGGTTGGAGCCTGAAGCGACTTCATCGCACGATCGTGACGTCGGCCACCTATCGTCAAGCATCTCAACAAGACGAAGGTCTGCGCAATCGCGATCCGTACAACCGTCTGCTTGCGCGCGGCAGTCGATATCGTTTGGATGCCGAGATCGTCCGTGACGTGGCGTTGTCAGTCAGCGGTCTCTTAACCAGAACCGTTGGTGGCCCTAGCGTGCATCCGCCACTACCCGAGTTCATGGTGCAACCACCGGTTAGCTATGGTCCGAAGCCGTGGCACGAAGATCAGGGACCGGATCGATACCGCCGCGCGCTGTATACGTTTCGCTTCCGCTCGGTCCCCTACCCCGCTCTGGAAGCCTTTGACGCGCCCAACGGCGATTTCGCTTGCGTGCGGCGCACACGGTCCAATACGCCGTTGCAGGCACTGATCGTGATGAACGAGGACATCTACGTTGAGTGCGCGCAGGCGTTGGCCCATCGAATGTTAGTCGAGACGCCAGCGTACACTGTGGCCGCCGACAGCGATCGACTTCGTTACGGCATGCAGCTCTGTGTCTCACGCCCCCCAACTCCAACAGAGCTTGAGGCATTGACGGAGTTGCTGGACGAGCAGCGCTCCTACTTGACTAATAAAGCGAATCCCAACGCTCCAACTGACGCCGCGATGTGTGATGAGTCAACACCGTCCGCAGCGAACGAGAATAGCACAGCGGAACCTGCTGTCTTACCGCAGCTCGTGGCGCCTCCCGGCGTAACAGCTCAGGAATTCCGCGCATGGACGATCGTCGCGCGAGTCCTGTTGAATCTTGACGAAACGCTGACGCGCGAATAAACGCGATGTCGCGAACGCTACAACGCACAACGATTCTCAGTAGGAATGAACTCACATGTCAACGCAGAACGCTCGGCTGACCAAAGCACAAGAGACGGCGCAAATGGCATCGCGACGTTGGTTTCTCCAGCAATGCGGCGTCGGGCTCGGTAGTATCGCGTTGTCCCAATTGCTGGGAAGTCAGCATGCGACAGCCGCCAACATCAACTCCAACAATCCGCTCGCGACGCGCAAGCCTCACTACCCCGCGCGGGCGAAAAATGTGATCTTTCTCTTCATGGCCGGAGCCCCCAGTCATCTCGAATTGTTCGATTACAAACCACAGTTGGAGCGTTTCGATGGCCAGCTGCCGCCCGCCGAACTGATTAAGGACTACCGCGCAGCATTTATTAATCCCAACTCGAAGCTGTTGGGCCCCAAGTTCAAGTTTCAACGTCATGGCCAGTGTGGTGCAGAAATCTCCGAACTACTACCACACCTGTCGCGAGCGGCCGACGACATCACGATCGTACGATCATTGGTTACCGACGCCTTCAATCACGCCCCGGCGCAGATTCTGATGAATACTGGATCCTCACAGTTCGGGCGGCCCAGTTTTGGTTCTTGGGTTACCTACGGCTTGGGTAGCGAATCCGAAGATCTGCCGGGCTTCATCGTTTTCAGCTCAGGAGACAAAGGCCCCAGCGGAGGCAATTCGAATTGGGGCAGCGGCTTTCTCCCGACAGTCTATCAAGGCGTGCAGTTCCGTAGTGGCGGCGATCCGGTGCTGTACCTGTCGAATCCCGCCGGCATCGATCGTTCGATGCAGCAAGCAACACTGCGAACGCTCTCGACGCTCAACCGGATTCACGAACACGAAACGGGTGATCCGGAAATTGCCACGCGCATCAATTCGTATGAGATGGCGTTCCGCATGCAGACCAGCGCGCCCGAACTGATGGATCTTAGTGCCGAATCAGCAGCCACACTGAAGATGTACGGAGCGGAACCGGGCAAGGCATCGTACGCTAACAATTGTCTGCTGGCGCGACGCATGGTCGAGCGTGGCGTGCGTTTCGTACAGCTCTTTCACGAAGCATGGGATCAGCACGGCGATTTAAAGAACGGACTGAAACGCAACTGTCTCGCGACGGATCAAGCGTCGGCGGCTCTGGTGATGGACCTGAAACAACGCGGACTCTTAGACGAGACACTCATTATTTGGGGCGGCGAATTTGGTCGAACCCCCATGGTGCAGGGCGGTGGCGATGACGGGCGCGATCACCACCCGAATGCCTTTACGATGTGGCTGGCCGGCGGTGGCTTCAAGCCGGGCCTGACTTACGGCGAAACGGACGATTTCGGCTTCAATGTGGTTCGTGATCGCGTCCACGTCCATGACCTGCACGCCACGTTACTGCACCTGCTCGGCTTCGATCATCTCGCGCTAACCTATCGCTTCCAAGGCCGCGACTTCAGATTGACCGATGTGCACGGTGAAGTCGTAGAAGGTTTGCTTGCTTGAAGCGACGCGAGCAAGTTCGCTAAAGTTCGCTATCGACGCCAATCCGTTTCGCCCAAAGCGATTGGCCGCGGTTCTCGATAGAATTAGAATGAGTTCGCCGCAACGCGTTAGCGTCGGTTCACGCTCGGCGAACTTGAATCTGGTTCGGCGTGAAGTGCAGCCTTTAGAATGATTCCAAGAAGAACCAACCACTCGCATACCAACCTTCGCCGAAGGTATCACACCAGCGGTTTTCCGCTCGCACGACGAATGACCGCCCAAACAGGCTATGCACCTCAAGCGCCGCGATCATGCCCGAATGTACTGCCTCGGGAAGAATGATTGAGACTCCGTGCCGCGAGATATCTCGCGTAAATCCACTGAGTGCCAATTCTCCGCGCTGCATCACCACGCGCACTGGGCGTGTGAATGGCTGGCGATCGACAGCACGTC
>JAGQPK010000679.1 GCA_020426755.1 Planctomycetales bacterium | reverse complement strand
AACCAACGTGGCCATCCAACTGAAGGTGCCGCCAGAAGTGGGCTTGGTACCAAAGCCACCGGCCGCGCTGCGCAGGTAAGTCCGTTGCAGATAGTTAGGCGTGACGCCGGGCAATGTCGGTGGCAGCGCGAACTCGGACTCGGCCGGATTCGACACTTCCTTCACATCGAAATCATCGCGGATGCGAAAGATCTCGTTCGCATCCGCCAAGCTCATCGTCGGATTGAGCGGCGATGTCAGTAACGAGACGGTTGCCGCCGAGGCTGCAGCACTCGCTGCGTTTGCATCGCCGCTGGCCGTCAGCACTTGCCGGTACTTGAATTCGTGGTATCGACTCAGATTCTGCGCACGCACCGTGACGCGCGGAATCTGGATGGCGTCCACACCGCCGGGCAAGATGTCGGGGAAATTATTGCTAACCGTCATGCCGCTAACGCTACCTTGTTCGCGGCGTGCGGCCACCCAGAGTGGATCGAAGCAATACGTTTGGTGCCTCAGCGGTCCAGCCTGGGGACCAGCCGCTGTGTTATGCATGTAGATGAAATAGTTGTTGCCGGGAATGTCCTGCAGCCAGTATGGCTTGGGAATCGCCGCTGCTGCCGGCAGGCTACTTTGCAACGAACCCGGTTCGTCGAAACCTTGGACGAAAAACTCGCGATAGGCTCGTTTGCCATACAGGGCTTTGCGATCTTCTTTCACGCCTTGCCCGGCTTTATAGTGAGCCAAAGGAATCAGCGAGGCCACGCCAATCAAGCCGATACCGACGACGCCGATCGAGATCATGATCTCCAGCAAACTGATACCGCAACGCGAGGCGGCCGAATGTGGTGAGCTGAAACTGTTCATCTAGTTTCCTCCCACTGACGAGCCGAACCCGGTTAGGCGTCGAGCTTCGATAATGTTTGGTGACGCGTCATACGGCGCGGACATCGGCGTTGTGACTGCACCTGTCATCGGATTGGAAAATGGGTTGCTGTTGGGCGTGATCAACACGCGGCCCGATTGAGGTGTCATCGTCAGCCACAGGTTGTCCTGGTCTTCCAAGCTGGCTTCACCCAACGAGGTGTGCACGTTCTGGGTGAAGTCGATGGTGAGGTCTGTGCTGAGTGTCTTCTGCAGATTGCGCGCGATCTTATCATCGCGTGTTACTAGTAAATGCAGCGGGCCTTGAGGTTGCTCGACGAACGTGGGACGCTCCGCCGGCTCATGCGCGGCGTAGTAAACGCGATCGACTCCACCTTGCGGACTGAACATGATGACGATGTCGTATTCCGGATTGATTTCACGGAAACGGGCTACCGTCGTAGGAACCGGCGCGGTGCCGGGCACCAGTGAATTGACGAATAGCATTTGTTTGGAGTCAAACGGCACGCCGTAACCGGACACGCTGAAGTCAATCGCCGTATTGCGGGGCAACTCAAAAGGTGACACGGACGACTTGACCGGGCCGCGCGTGATCGCGAAGCGGACGCCGGCTTGATACGACTGAAAGGCGGCGGCTGCCTGCTGAGGATTCATCCCCGGCACGAGCGCCGTCGAGGGCATCGGTTGACGGAGGAACTTGCGAATCTCCGGCATGTCGTTCGGCTCGACGAAGAATTCGAACTTAGTGGCATCGATGCCAGTGATCATGTAGTGCGGGCCGCGGCCGTCGAATTGAATCCAGTCGCCGATGTTGACCAAAGGTGTGAAGGTCGGCTCTTGGTTGTTGCTGATCATCCGCGCAATCGTTTGGTTTGTCGCCGTGACGCTGTCGCAACACGAGAAGTCAGTCGGCACGTCAGGATCTTCGAAGTACGCAAACCAGCGCGCCGCGTTCGCGACGTTCGGTTTGATCACGACGCGTGCGTCGAACAGATCGCCGGTGTAAGCATCGGGCAATTCGGCGACATACATCCGGTAGCAGGTGTACCAGGCGTTGATCGGTTGATCGATCTCGTGGCCAGCACGTTCCAGCCAGATGCCGACCGGTCGACCTTGTTCAACCGCTCGCGCCTGAGCACCGCCGATGAACACATTGACTTGTCGCGCTGCTTCGCGTACTCGTCTGCCACGCGTCAGCGGTTGCAGCATCGGCACAAACGCACCCGCCACTAACACGATGATGCTGATGACCACCAGCAGCTCGATCAGTGTCATGCCGCGTCGGCGATGATCGTGGATTGGAGAATTCATGCCGCGTCGTTTGTCTTTCGCTAGAGACCACTTGCTTGCCCGCCTGTGGTCTACTTGGCTGTCGTTACTGGCCGTTACGCTTGTTTTTCGTTCCGTCTGCGTGTCGTTAGTTTGCGTTGATGAGTTTCAATTTGGAGTTCGCCGTAACGCGTTAGCGTCGGTTTGAGTTGTGTTAAACCGCGGCTAACGCCGTGCGGCTAACTCAAAACCGCGTCTTACGGCGAACGATGGTCGTGGCGAGGCATTAACTACCCGCCAAGTTTTGGTTCGTGATGTTATCCAAGTAACCGGCCTTGGGGATCCCGCTGGCGTCTAGCAGCGGCGAGCCGACCGGGAACGGCACGTTTGCTTGTTGGTAGACGTTGCTGATTGAGAGGTAAGGATTGTTGGGCGGATTGGTCTTGGCGTAATTGATTCGATCCGAATACAGATTGCTGCCGTTATCGTGGAAGATCTCTAGCTGCCGATCAGGGCCGCTTGAAGCAATCAACGGATAAAGTGCAAACGTGTTGACTTCGTGCATGGTGAAGTAGATGGCACGCAGATCGAATGGATCGGGCGCATGTCCATCTTGCGGACTCCCCGGAATCTGCAGTCCGGGTGCCCAACGCGCGAACACAATCGGCTGCCCCCAGGCATCCAGAATTTCTGGAATCCCATCGCTGTCGGTATCGCCGATTTCCGTTTCCGAGAAGAACTCGAGCGCCGAACGTTCGCGATCGTTGATCTGCGACAGAATCAGGTACAGGCACTCGGCCGCTTGGTGCTGGAACGTCCATCCATTGTTAGGGTCTAGTATTTCAGCAGCAAAATTGTTGTTTGGATCGTTTGCGGAAGGCAGTACTTTACCGCGCTTCTGCATGATGAGTTTGCGAGCTTTATTGCGATAGGCGAGCCACAGTGCCGAGGGTTGTGTGCCGGGCAGCGTGTTCCATTCGAGCACGTCGGACTGACGATCCGGTAGCTCCATTCGCATCAGTTCACGCACCGCATCGACTTGGTAGCGACCGATGTACAGCGACGACTTGCGGCGGAACTCGAGCGGATTACTTAGTCCCCAATACGCAACCAATGCTGGTGTTGGCGACTGCGGCACGGCAAAGCGGCGCGACTTGTAGCCGTCCCACTTCTCCATGACCAGCGTGTCGATCCGCGCGATCTGAGCGCGAGTCCGGTCGACTCGCGCCGTTTCCTGCACGCCGGCCAGGGCGACCAGAACCATCGAAGCCAGCAGCGTGACAATCGAGATCACGACCAGCAGTTCGACGAGTGTGAAGGCCTGTCGACGAGGTGTATGTGCGAGTTGTAATGAGGTGACTTGCATTACGGTACCGACTTGCCCAAGGTGCCATTGCTGAAGTTGGTAATGTTATCCAGGTGTGCCTTGTTGTTGTCAGGGTACGGTCCCTTGGGGAACGCGA
>JAGQPK010000678.1 GCA_020426755.1 Planctomycetales bacterium | reverse complement strand
CGCGATTGTCGCCCTCCCCCTGAATCCCCCTCCCGTGCTGCGAGTCTCGAGAACGTTGTGAGTCGAATGCGGGAGGGGGAACAGCGCACGTGGATCTAAACTGAGTGCCATCCGGTGTCAGGGATTGGCTCCAAGCACAATCGCCAGAGAAACGTGTTTCACCACGAAGTCCCGATGCCAAGGCACGACAAGTCGGATTTCGACTGTTCGGCGCGCGAGTGGGAAATAGAATGAGTATTCAGGAGACTAGGCGGCCTCCGGCAAACGGCGATTGCTGCCGCGCGGCGATCGAAACTTTCGTCCGTTGTCGGAGTTAACGAACGAGCGTTGGACCGAGCTCGCTCTCGATGTAAACGAATTTGCTCACGTGGGCTCATTCTCGCACGCCTGCAGTGAGCTTCGAGGATTTAGGTTGAGAAATATGTTGTCAATGAACCCGAGTTTGGCGTTGTCCCGATTTCTTAGCGCCGGGCTGTTGGTGGTTGGGATGACTTGCTCCTTGGTTGAGGCGGCAGATCCCGCGTTCGTGGGATCGCTAGCACTGCTGAGCGAACCGAGTGTGGCTCAGCGAGTGAAACTGACGCCGGAACAACAGCAGCAGATTGATGCGCTGATTCAGCGGCGCGAGTCAGCGGCGGTCGAGTTGGCAATCACGACAAAAGGGCTGGAGCCGGCCGAGCGGGACCGGCGACAAGCTGAGTTCGCGGCTGAATCCGAGAAGGAAGGTTTCGCGATCCTCTCGCAGGAACAACAGGGCGAGCTACGTCGTTTTTCGTTGGGCCGCGAAGGTCTGGCTGCGATGCTGCGTCCGGAAGTCGCGCAACTCCTTTCACTTACTGATGAGCAAAAGGCCGGCATGCAGAAGCTGTTTGAACAGCGCGCTGGCGAATACGAGCAGGCAGACGAACGGAAGCGAAAGTTTGCCGAAGCGATCTTCAATCAGCGAATGCTGAAGGTGCTGGACGACAACCAGCGTACGCAGTGGGAGTCGATGGCTTTGTCGGTGGAGCAGGCCGCGCCGCCGCGTCCGCGTGACGATCGGGGCGACCGCCCGGACATGGGGCCTCCTGGACGCGACCTGGCGCGGGAAGTGCAAGAAGGTTTGCCCGCCGATCCCGACGGACGGTTGCGTTTTGCTTTTCGCTACGCACCTTGGCGTGACGTGTTGGATTGGTTTTCTCAGCAAGCCGATCTGTCTCTCGTCATGGATACCCCGCCGCCTGGCACATTCAATTACACGACGGAAGACAGTTACTCGCCGGAAGAAGCGATCGATCTCATCAACAGCCAGTTGCTTACCAAGGGCTACACGTTGGTGCAGCGGGACAAGATGCTGCAACTGATCAATCTCGAAGACGGCATTCCACCGAATCTGGTGTCGACGGTGCCGATGAGCGAGTTGGATGACTTGGGCGAGTTCAAGATTGTCAGCACGCTGTTCCGGCTCGGTAACATCGACCCGACCGACGCGGAGGCTGAGATCACGAAGTTGCTGGGGCCGCAAGGCAGTTTGCAGGTGCTCACGAAAGCAAGGCAAATGTTCGTTGTCGAAACGGCCGGTCGGCTACGCACGATTCGCGATGTGCTGCGAGCGATGGAAGATCCGAATGCGGGGTCGGACGAATCCGGTGTGACGACGTTGACGCTCAACTACGTTGCGCCCGACGAAGCCTATCCAGTCATTCGTCAGATGGTCGGCATCACCGACACGACGAATGCCTTGGCGGATGGCTCGTTAAGGATGGCCACCGACGTGACTGGACGCCGCATTATGTTGACGGGCAAGGCGGATCGAATTGCACAGGTCACCGAAATCGTGCGGTTGATTGACGTGCCTTCGTCGAGTTTGGGAGCGGGCGCCTTGGCGAACACGCCGCAGTTAGAGGTCTATCCGACGAATGGCTTAGATGCGACGTCGGCTCTGGCGGTGTTGCAAACGCTGTTCACCGATCAGACCGTGCGTTTGGCGACAGATACCAAGACGGGCAACTTGATTGCGTTGGCTTTGCCTGCCCAACACGCCACGATCAAAGCAACGTTAGATCAGATGCGAGCTGGCGCGCAAATCGTTGAAGTGATTCGACTCAACACGGTCGATCCGCAACTGGCCGTGCTCTCCATCAATCGACTGTTTGGTACTGCGGAAGAAACGGGTGGCTCGCCGCCGAAGGTTGACGCCGACATTACGACTCGGCAACTCTTGGTGCGTGGCACGCAGTCGCAAATCGAGCAGATCCGCGATCTGTTGGCCAAGATGGGGGACGATGGCAGTGGCGGATCGTTGGTCGACAGTGATCGGCGGAATGTGCGGATGATTCCGCTGTCCGGTGCGGCGGCCGAGTCGGTGTTGTCTCAGATTCAACAGATCTGGCCCACGGTTCGCGAGAACAAGATTCGCACGGTGACTCCTTCGGCAGTGATTCGTTCGATCTATCCACGTCAGGATGGACGCGAGGAAGCACCTCGCCCGGAAATTCGGCAACGCGAACGACCGGGAACGGCGCCTGCGACACCGAATAGCAACACGAATCCGCCGACGCCGCGCGAAGCCCAGGCACCAACTCGTTCGGATGTCGGTCGACGATTCGCCGATACTGACACGATGTTGGCACAGGCCGAGCTGCCACCAGAGATTGAGGCTTTGGCCGAAGAGCTGGAACGCGAGGCGGCAGCGGCCGAGCGAGCCAATCAGGCGGCCCGCGACGCAGACGACGCCGCGGCACCTGCGGTCGGCGAATTGCGGCAGGATGCGTCCGCCGGTGCAGCGACGCGTGTGCCGGGATTTCCCGATATTGTGATCTCGCGCGGACCGAACGGGTTGGTAATTGCGTCGAGTGATCTGGAAGCGTTGGACGAGTTCGAGCAGCTACTTGAAGCGATCTCTGGTGGAACGAACGGCGCGGTGAAGGACTTCGCCGTTTTCTATCTCAAACATTCGACAGCGGAAGCCGCCTCCTCAATTTTGACGTCCATTCTCGGTGGCAGCAGTAGCAGCAGTTCGTCTTCCGGGCGTGGCGGTGGCGGCCTGCTTGATAGTCTGGCCGGCGCAGCGTTTGGCGACATGGGCGGCATGATGGGATCGTTATTAAGCGGAGGCGATGGGGGTAGCATGGCTTCGAGCGGTCTGACTGCGACCGGATCGTATAGCATCGTGCCCGAGCCTCGTTTGAATTTGTTGGTGGTTCAGGCCAACGCGACCGACATGAAGACGATCGAGAATCTGCTAGAGATCATCGATCAGCGAGCTAGTCCCGAGTTGGTGCAGACCAATCCGCCGGCCCGCCTGATTCCGGTTTATTACACGAGTGCTGAGGCGATGGCTCAAACGGTCCGTGACACGTTTGCGTCACAGTTGGCGTCGGGCCCCGGCGGTCAGCAGCAGCGGCAGGGCGGTTCGCCCGAAGAGTTCATTCGCGCAATGCAACAGATGGCCGGCGGCGGTCGCGGTGGACGCGGCGGACGGGGCGGCAACAACGGCGGCATGCCCGAGCAGCGGCAGTTGACCGTTGCGGTGGACACGAAGGGCAACCAACTGATCGTGTGTGCTCCTGATGAGCTCTTCCAGCAAGTGCAAGAGCTCGTCATTAGCCTTGATCAG
>JAGQPK010000677.1 GCA_020426755.1 Planctomycetales bacterium | reverse complement strand
CAACACAACTTTTACCGATGCAGCTCAACGTTGTTTCGTGGATTGATTCTACTGACGTCGACAACGATGGCGATCTGGATGTTGTCGTCGGCGGACTTCGATATTTAGATCATGGTGGGCCGATCCTCAAGCACGTTGGCATCTGGTACGAGAATCTGGATGGAAACAGCACCTTGCGCCGCGCTCAAGAGTGGCGCATCGCTGACGATCCCGGCGCGGCAGTACCCGGCAGTCACAAGCTAATCGACTTTGATCGCGATGGTAGCGTCGACTTAGTTATGGTGAGTGAAGGACAAGTTTATTGGAGCCACAATCGTGGCGGAGTGAGCGGATTTGACGACGCCCGACAGTTGGGTCCCGCGGGTCTCGATGCGACGGTAGTCGTCGCGGACATCGACGAGAATGATCGAATCGATTTGGTCTACGCGGACGATTTCAGTGTCGTTGCCCAGGAGCAGTCCGTCATCGGCGGCGACGAGCTTACCGCGACACGACAATTGTTCCAGACATCCGAGCGCATTCGAGAAATGCAGCTTATTGACATCAACCTTGACGGCGCGGCGGATCTAGTGGCCAGAACCTTCAGCAACCGAATTGTCTGGTATCCACGTCAGGGCGACGGAGACTTCGGCGCTGAAGCTCTGATCGCGACGGACGCGACCGTCCTCACCGTGGCGGATCTCAATGGTGATGCCGCAGCCGACATCCTGATTCCTCGCGCAAACGGCGAAGTGGGCCCTATGTTCCGCTGGCACATGAATGATGGACAAGGCGGCTTCTCGGACGCCATTACTGGCCCCCTGGCGACAACAGTTGCGTTGAACTGGCGATCAGAGCTGGAAGTCGGTGATCTCGATGCGGATGGTGATGGTGACGTACTGATGGGTGGAACTGGCGGTGCACTCTGGTTTGAGAATCTCGGAACGGAATTCGCTGCCGGCAGTCGACTGTACGATTCAAGCGTCGTCCAAACATTGCATCTGGTGGATCTTGATCAGGACGGCGACTTGGATTGGATCAGTCTCGCGTCGCGCGGCCGAACTGGCCTGAGACTTCATGAGCAGCGCACAATTGGCGATGTGAATGACGACGGCGTCTTCAATTCAGCCGATCTCATCGTGCTCTTTGAAGTCAATGTCTACGAGCAGGGCATCACGGCTCGCTCATCGTTCAATACGGGTGACTTCAACGGAGACGGTTTGTTCGACAGTAGCGATCTGGTGTTCGCGATGCAGGCTGGCACATACGTCGTTTGAGACATGCCAGGGAAAGACGGTGAAGGGAACATCGGGATGACGAAAACACACCGGTAGACTCAGATGACGGTGACACACACCGGTGATTCGCCCGGATCGCGCGCTGACGGTAGAACGGGATTCATCGCAGAGCGTTTGTTGACCGTAGAACGGTGATTAGCCGAACCGCGAAATCAGCGAAAGTTGCGAAACATAGTCGGGAACATTCCCGTCTAGACCACAACCGTCGTCGACCTGCTCATTGCCTACCATCGCAGTACTGAATCAACGAGCTTGAGGATGCTCGGCCCGTGACTGGAACATTATTTGCCGCGAAGGCAAGGCGACAGAGAACTCAGTATCCAAGCTGAAGCTGGCGGAAGTCACGGTCGGAATACCTTTGTGACGTCTTGCGTTTGTGGTGAAATACGGAAGTCCGGGACGACAAAACCCGATACAATTTCGCGACGCAGTCACAGCACCACGCTTTTCTATTCACGGTGGTACTTGCCCAACTGGCAGCATATCGCCGAGTTGGTGTCCGCGTCTCGTCCAAGCTTAACGACGCAAAGCTCGCATCCTCCGATTGGCAACGTGGCATTTGCGTTAGTCAGTTCTTCACTGCGACTGCGGAATTTCGCCGACCCACTTCCCGTTGAGCATCACGTGCTTGACGTCGCGCATTACCGCGATGTCTTCTGATGGGTCGCCTGCGACGAGAATCAGATCCGCGAGTTTGCCGACTTTGACGGTGCCTAATCGGTCGTCGATGCCGAAGAAGCGGGCGTTCGTTAGCGTTGCGGCGGTGAGTGTTTCCAGCGGTGACAGACCAGCGGCGACGAGCAGTTCCAATTCTCGCTGGTAAGCCCGGCCACTTTCGGCGAAGGGAGCATACGTGTGTGAGCCCACGACGACGTTTGCATTCGCGCGGTGACAATGACCGACGAACCGCACCATGTTCGCAAACCCCAAAGCCTGCTCCTCGGTGGCGTCCTGCTGACCGGCGCGACGTTCGAACACTGCGAGCGTCGGAGAAACGAATACATTCCGCGCGACGAGCAGTTTAAGTAGCGGCGCAAGACGTGGTGAGTTGTCGAGGTCGATGTTTGCCCAGAGTCGGTAACGCAATTCGTGCCTCGCATTGGAATCGTCGAAGATTCGGCTCTTGAACCGTTCGACTTCGCCCGGTTCCGCCAGTACCGTGCCAAACGAAGTGACGTGTTCGATGCCGCGCACACCGACGGCGATCGCATCGTCCGCATCGACGAGTTCCAGGTGCGACGTCACCAGGACGTTTCGATCGTGTGCTGCCTCGCAGGCAGCGGCCACGTGGGCGAGTGGCAGTCGAAAGTAGACCTTGATGGCCGAAGCGCCCCGATCGACGTGCGAGTACACCGCGCGCCGCGCCTGCTCTGGATTGGCGATCACGACGGCTTGGTCTGGCCAGACGGCCGGTTCCGCATCGAGATGTCCGCCGCAGAGAAACACACGCGGCATCGGAGGAGCGGCACCCAGGACTGCATCATAATAGCGAAAAGGGTGGCCGGGGTCGCGAAACGAAGTGATGCCGTGCGACAGCTCATAGTCCACCGGAATGCGGACATCATCTTTCGAGTGAAAGTGCGAATCGATCAGACCAGGCAAAACACTGAAGCCACGTGCGTCGATAATTGTCGCGTCATTCGGAATCACCACGTCACCCTCGCGACCTACCGCGACGATTGTCCGGCCGCGAATCACGATTGTCGATGCTGCCAACGGGGCGCCTCCGCGTCCGTCGATTAGTCGTCCGCCGGACAACACGATCCATTGATCTGGATCTGGATCCGGCGGCGGATTGATTTCGCTGTGTGGCGATCGAGATGTTTCGCTTCGCAAATCGCTCCACCGACCTTTAGCCGGATGCTGGACCGTACGGTATTGCTTGAGCAGATCTTGGACGGCGTCGCTGCTTTCGTCGCTATAGAGTTCGAACCAGTATCCCTCGACTCCTTTCTTCGCCACGCGGATTCCTGCGGCCAACTTGCCGCGATGGTCGCCGCCCGCATCGTCAGCTGCCACCAATGCCGCGACCAGACGATCGGTCAAGCTGCCATCGGTCTGCTCATACGCTGCGGCCATCGCCTCAATCACGTCGCGCCCAGTCAGAGTATTGCCTTGACAGGCGTAGTACCGACCACTCATCGCACCCCAGTAGATCCCCGACGCATCGGCGCCGACTGGATTGCGATTCGCCGCGCGTCCTTGCAGATCGATGATGGCAAGTTGACGCTGGTCGCGGCGTTCGTCGTCCTTTAACAACTGTCCGAGAACCGCTTCCGGGCCCACGCCGGATTCCAGTAGATCCAGAGCGCGTTCACCCCAGGGC
>JAGQPK010000676.1 GCA_020426755.1 Planctomycetales bacterium | reverse complement strand
GAATGCACGGTCGGCACAGCCACTTTGGCGGATGACGCCAAGTCGCTGCAACTGAAGATTGCCCCGACCGCGACAGGGCCGGCCCTGGGTGCATCGTACATCGCTCAAATGCTACTGGACCTGGCGGACGAGCGATCGTCACACTTCGAATCGGATTGGGCCAGCCAGCTCGCGCGAGTGGCGGTGCCGGACCCGCTTTCGGTCGCAATCACCTTCCAACGTCCCGTGCTGCGCCCACAGGCCATCCTCGGCGTACCACTCGATCAAATCGCTGCGTCTACGTTAGCGCATGCCTACCAGCCATACCAAGCACAAGACGCGTCCGCCGCCGAAGCCACTACGCAAGTCACTCGGCAATACATGATCAATTCGCAATACGGGAACGGGACGGTCACGCAACCGCGTGAGGTGCTCGAGATCCCGACGACCTCTCCGCAACACGCCGTCCGCATGTTGCGCCGTGGCGACGTCGATTTGCTCGACCGCGTCTTTCCCGCAGAAGTAAATGCGTTGCGTCGCGAAGGCAAGTTTGCGGTTACGGCGTACCGGCTGCCGACACTGCACTTACTGGTACCGAACAATCAGCGGCCCTATTTAGGAAACCGCGTTTTTCGCCGAGCGCTGTTATACGCGATTGACCGCCAGAAAATTCTGCAGCGAGATTTGCTGGGCAATGCGACACTTGGCGGTTGTCAGGTGATTAGCGGGCCCTTTTCGCCGGGCATTACCAGCGATGATCCGATGGCCTACGCCTACGACAACCGCATCGACGTGCGCTCATACGATCCGCGGCATGCCCGCACATTGATGCAGTTGGCACAGGTCGAAATCAATGCGGTGGCTGCCAAGCGAAAAGAGAAGGCACCTTCGCTGCACGAACTCGTATTGGCTTACCCCGGCAGCGACATTGCCAAGACGGCTTGTGACGAGATTGTGGCACAGTTCAAAATCATCGGAATTAACTGTGTTTTGCGGCGATTGATGCCGGACGAAATTCGGCCGGCGGACAGCGAGTGGGATTTGCTGTACGTCGACTGTGTCATGGCCGAGCCGACAATTGACGCGGGACGATTGTTGGGCTCTGACGGTCTGGTCGGCAGCAAGCTGCCGCATCTCAATTTGGCGCTGAGACAACTTGCTGAGACCACTAGCTGGAACGAGGCAAGCATTCGTCTGCAGGCAATTCACCAAATCGTCGCCGATGATGTTACCGTGATTCCGCTCTGGCAGTTGGTGGACTATCTCGCTCATCGCCCTGGGCTTAAAGGCATTTTGAACGAGCCAGTTACCCCTTACGACGACATTGAGAAATGGCGATTGGAAAGTGAAGTAAACTGACCGTGATGAAGTTGCCTACACAACGCGACATGCAGCCACTGCGACGCAATCGCACTTTGGGTGCCGCCGTTGGTTCATTGACGGTGTCGCCGCGAAGCACGACGCTTCGCCTGGTCGCGCTGTCGGCTGTCGTGCTGCTCTTGAGCTGTGCCAGCCACCGTGTATCGGCACAAACGATTTGGGAAGTCACGCCATACCACGTCCAATGCTGGGTTGCCGTCGCGTCAGACGCCACGGTGCCCGCAGAATGGCAGGCGTCGCTCCCATTGCAACTACAAGCAACCGCACAAGAACGCTTGGGGGCCATCTGGAAATTCGGGGCTGTTGCGGCGCCCGCTGCGCATCATGTCGACATCTTGCGTGGGCACGCCTATACCTTGGAGGAGCTTGCGGAGCAAACCCCTCAGGTGCGAGCCTTAGACAAGCTGATGGTGGCTGCGATTCGGCCAGACCTGCACGGTTATCATGTGCGAGTGCAGCAGCTTGACGTGCGGGCCCGGCAGTGGACCTCGACAATGGACATGACCGTCGGAGACGGCGGCCAGCTTGTTGACGCGATCTTGCAACTCATGTGCGATCTGTTCTCCCCCGTTGTACGCATCGAGCGGGTCGAGTCGGATCATGTCTTCGCATCGGCTCAAGCGGTCGGATTGACTCGCCCTAAAGATTCTCTGCGTTATTGGACGACGCCGGCAGAGATCAAGCCGGGCGATGTTTTGCTCCCCTTCATACGCAAGGCTGACCGCAAAGGCGTGGTGGGACCGGACGGCATCGAAATGGTGCAATGGACTGTGATGACCGTGGGCGAAAAAGATACCATCGGATATCGGTGCGATTTCGAATCCGGTTATCGTCAACCTTTTCGCCCCCGTCGCAACTCGCGGATCGAACAATTGGCAATGCGAGTCCAGCCGACATTGGCAGCCACAACCCTGGAATTGGTCGATCGCAAGAAACCGGAGCAACCATTGCGGGGGTATGAGGTTTACGAAAAAAACGCTGACGAACAGACGACTCTGTTGGGCCGCACCGATTGGCGCGGCCAGTTGTCCATTGCGCGTGAGTCGGATCGTCCGATCCGCGTCTTGTTCGTGAGGAACGGCCAACAGTTGCTTGGCAAGTTGCCCATGATCGTGGGCAACCAAGCACGCGTCGTTGCTCCACTGCGCAACGATGATATTCGCCTGGAAGCCGAAGGGTTCCTGATCGGTGTGCAAGACAGCCTGGTTGACTTAGTCGCCCGTCGCGAAGTTCTGGCCGCGCGGATTCGTCGTGCGATTGAGGCGAAGGAGCTAGATAAGGCGACTGCCTTGTTGAAGGAACTACGGCAACTTGATACGCAAGACGATTTTGCTCGCCGCGTCCAGCAACGCAAACAGAGCCTCTCTTCTGGCGATGCGACGGTGCAAACAAAGATCGATCAACTGTTCGCGCAAACTCGCACGTTGCTTGGTCGATATCTCAGCCAAGAACAGGTCGACACGCTGGCCGCATCGCTGCGTGAGGCGACGGCGAGCGAAGCCTCGACGAATAATTAGTCAGGCGACTTGATCGCCGCGGCGCATGCACGCCTTAGGTACTCTTCAAACTGCCAGTCACCGCTGCTGCCCGTTTGTCGCGTAATCACGAGATTCAGGCTAGGAACGAAAGCAGCCAGCTGGCCGCCGGAGCCCGGCTTGGAACGTGCATCGGACGGAATACCGGATCCGCTACGATTTCCACTGCTGTCGCCAAAGTTCGCCGGCAATTCCCAGCCGTGTGAGAAGACACGCGGAGTAAAGCCCCAGCGCATTTCGGGTGTCGTCACGTCGTGTGTGGGTTGAGACGTCTCCTGAACGAACCAACGGGGAATGATCTGTCGATCTTCCCATCGTCCCTGTTGCAGCATGCAATAGGCGACGCGGGCTAAGTCGCGGGCCGGCATGCCCATGCCGTGTGATGGATGACGTCCAATACGCTCGCCGCCGGAATAATACTGGAACCACCAATGTTCGCAACCAATCGGCTTGAACAATTCGTCGATTGCGAACTGATCGTATGGTTTGCCGGTGACGTTTTCACAGACAAGGCTGGCGTGGCAAAGCGCATGAGTCGAATAACCACAGGCGGTACCGGGATCGAACGCGAGTTGTTGGGTGCGGCGATCGCCGCTAAGTCCCAAGACGTATTCCCAGCTACCGTCGTTGGCAGCGCCTACCGCCTCCGGACAGATTCCCGAGGTGTGATTCAGGAGCTGTCGGATTGTGATCGAGCTTTTTCGTGGATC
>JAGQPK010000675.1 GCA_020426755.1 Planctomycetales bacterium | reverse complement strand
ATGGGCATATTCGAAGCGTCCCACACGATCGGTCTGTGCATCCGTATAGGCGCCGCGTACGTGGCCAAACAGTTCACTTTCCAGCAGGTGTTCGCTGAGCGCGGCGCAGTTGAGTGCGACGAAGGGCTTTTTCTTGCGTGGACTGTTCTGGTGGAGCGCCTGAGCGATCAGCTCCTTGCCTGTCCCGGTTTCCCCGGTGATCAAGACGCTCGCGTCGGTGGGGGCCAGTCGTTTAAGCCGCTCGATGACCGCCTTCATCTGATCGCTGGCGTAGATGATTCCCTCAAAACCAAACCGTTCGTCCAGTCGCTGCTGCAAATCGACGTTAGCTTTCTTCAGCCGCACGGCATCCGCCGCCTTGGCCGTGACTGCCCGCAGCCGATCCGGCGTGAGTGGCTTCTCCATGAAGTTGAAGGCGCCCTGCTGCATCGCTTCCACTGCCTTGGGAACGGATGCATGGCCCGTGACGACGATTACTTCACAATCGGGTAACGTCTCCTTGGCCCGCCGTAAGATCTCCTCGCCGTCCACCTCGTTCATGACCAGGTCGGTGATTACCACGTCAAACGAATCCTGGTCGATCCACCGCGCACCTTCGGGGCCGGACGTGGCCACCGTGCAGTCATAGTTGACGCGAGCCAGCGTTTCGGCCATCGCCTGGGCGTGGCTCTT
This sequence comes from Planctomycetales bacterium, assembly GCA_020426755.1. Lineage (GTDB taxonomy): Bacteria > Planctomycetota > Planctomycetia > Pirellulales > Pirellulaceae > JAGQPK01. The sequence goes on along the minus strand of JAGQPK010000675.1, from coordinate 2,934 downwards.
ATCGTTATCCACTACCAACACACGAATCGGAGGAGCGGAACTTACGGCGGTTGCTGCTTGATCTTCCATCATCTCGCAATCATACAAAATCGGACCAGCAAAAGCGATTCGGTGCCTCAGGCAGATTCGACCGGCAGGGTGAACTCCGGCGAACGCCCCTGGCCCATCTTAGAGCTGGCTACTCGCCCCCAGCCTGCTAGGCAATCTCGGCTGGGGGAACTGGCCCTGCCTCCAGCCGCGGCGGCGTGGGAAACTCCAACGTAAACTGCGTGCCGCGCCCCACCTCGCTCTGAACGACGATCCGCGCACCGTGCGCTTCAATTACTTTCTTAGCCGTCGGCAACCCCAAACCAGAGCCGCCGTCCTTTGTGGAATAGAATGCATCAAACATGTGCATTGCGGTATTCTCGTCCATGCCGCACCCGGTATCGATCAGGTCCAACGCCACTCCATGCCTTGTTAGTCGCGTGCGTGCGGTGAGCTGCCCGCCTTCGGACATCGCTTCCAGCGAATTCTTGACGAGATTAACCAGCGCCGCTTCGATCGTTTGCTCGTCGAGCATAATGCTAGGGAGATCGGGGTCGAGATACCGGACCACGTCCACTCCCAACTCGCGGGCCTGTGCATCGAACAAATCGAGCACACGGTTGACCTGTTCGTTCAGGCTGCCCGGCGTCAGATCGAGTTTCCGCACGCGAGCGAACTTCAGGAAGTCGTTGAGCAAATTCTGTAGCCGCTCGCACTGGCGCTGCACAATCTGAATCTTCTGCAGTACTCGGCGGCGGTTGATCGGCTCCTCATCGACGATGTCTTCGGTCAGCAAGTCGATATTCATCCGAATCACAGACAACGGATTTTTGATCTCGTGGGCGAGCGCGCCTGCCAATTGCGCGATTTCATTGTATTGCTGAATGAGCTGCCGCGTGAACTGATCGTAATCGGGTTGGGCGTTCGGTGTTACGTTATCGGTCATGACAACTCTGCGACCTCCCCAATAAAAAAACGCTCGACACCGCCAGGCGCTGTCGAGCGTGGATTGCGAATTGACCCGATTCCCTATGACGGGAATGCGGCCACTACTCGTCTTCCGTCTTGGGCTCGCTCGCGCCCTCCATCGCTCGGCGACGGCTCAATTTCACGCGGTCATGATCATCGATATCGATGACCTGAACTCGCATTTTATCGCCGACGCGGCAGATATCGGAGACGGCGTTAACGTACTCGTCAGAAAGCTCGCTGATGTGACAGAGACCATCACGCCCAGGCAGGATCTCGACGAACGCACCAAAGTCTTTGACGCTGGTGACGCGACCTTCGTAGATCTTGCCGATCTGGACAGTTGCCGTCAACGCCTCGACCTGCGCCAAAGCGGCCTGTGCCCAGTCGGCATTGCTGCTGGCAATCGTCACACAGCCATCATCGTTTACCTCGATCACGGCACCCGTCGTCTCTTGGATCGCCCGGATCGTCTTACCGCCAGGACCGATCAGCAGGCCGATCTTGTCCGGATCGATCATCGTTCGCAGCAGGCGAGGCGCCCAGCCGGAGATGTCGGGGCGGGGTCGAGGAATCGTGGTCAACATCGCTCGCAGGATTTCCATGCGGGCTTCACGTGATTGAGCCATCGTCGCCCGAATGATGTCACCCGAAATTCCGTCGATCTTCAGATCGAGCTGGATGCCGGTGATGCCGTTCTGCGTTCCGGCGATCTTGAAATCCATATCGCCGTAGTGATCTTCATCACCGATGATGTCGGTCAACAACACCCACTGGTCGTCGGATTGCTTCACTAGACCAACCGAGATGCCGGCTACCGGATTGGAGATCGGTACGCCAGCATCCATCAAACCGAGCGTCGCTCCGCATACCGAAGCCATCGAACTTGAACCGTTCGACTCCAGAATGTCCGAGACAACGCGTACGGTATAGGGGAATTCTTCGGCGTCCGGCAGCACCGGCTTCACCGATCGCTCGGCCAATGCACCGTGACCAATCTCACGGCGGCCCGGACCGCGAATCGCACGGCACTCGCCCACCGAGAATGAAGGGAAGTTGTAATCGAGCATAAAACGCTTCGAATACTCTTCTGCCAAGCCATCCACGCGTTGTTCATCGCGTGACGTACCGAGCGTAATCGAGATCAGCGACTGAGTTTCGCCCCGTTGAAACACCGCCGATCCATGCGTGCGTGGCAACAGTCCCACGTGGCACTCGATCCCACGCAGCGTCTTCGAATCGCGTCCGTCGGGACGAGTGCCCGACAGGATCAAGTCGCGCACGACCTTCTCGGTCAGATCGTGCCAAGCCACACCAATCTGATGTGGGTCGGGCGATCCCTCGCCACCGGATTCCGGCAGCAAGTCCCGCATCATGTTTTCATGGACACGCGTCACCGCTTCAGCACGAGCCTGCTTGCCTTCGGTCGACTTAGCGGCTTTCAATGCTTCGTAGTAGCCGGAGGCCATGCGATCAGCCAGCCCACCGTCGCTGGCCGGCGTGAACTGATTCTTGGGAATGTTGGTCTTGGCCCGCAACTCTTCGTGCATCTCACACAATTCTCGAATGTAGCGATGGCATTCTTCAATCGCCTCGAACATCATCTGCTCGGGCATTTCGCGAGCGAATCCCTCAATCATGAGCACGGACGCGGCGTTGCCTGACACGATCAGGTCCAACTCGCTCTCTTCTAGTTCGTCGTTCGACGGGAACGGTACCCAAGCGTCATTAACGCGTCCCAAGCGGATCGACGCCACGGGCCCTTGAAACGGCAACGGCGACATATGCAAGGCGGCGGCCGAACCGTTCATCGCAAGCACATCAGCATCGTTTTGACGGTCGCTAGAGATGACAATGCTTTGGCATTGCACTTCGTCAATGAAGCCCTTGGGGAACAAAGGCCGAACGGGCCGGTCCATCAACCGCGCGGTCAGGATT
>JAGQPK010000674.1 GCA_020426755.1 Planctomycetales bacterium | reverse complement strand
GTAGTCGTGGTCCGTGGACGGTTTGCCATTGATGAAGAGTTGGACTCGATTGATGTCGCACCAATTCGGACACTGAATGCGAATCTTTAATGTCACCGCGCCATCATCTGCCACTAGATCGTCACCCGCAATCGCGCGACGGATCTCTTGATCAACGACTGCCTCGGCGGAGAGTTCCAGGTAGGGACCATTGGACATGATCACGTGTCCCGCTTCCGCCGCATGCACCATGTCGGCCGTGCGAACTTGAGCGGGATCGTCGGTAGGCGAACTCAGGTAGTTTCGCAGCCAGCCGGATCCATGGAAGTTGTAGTGCGCATCGGTGTTAACCACACCTGGAATGCGATAACCTTGATTGAGTAACTGCAGCCAATTGAACATGGTGTTGGGGCGATCACGCGGCGCAGGCGGTTGCGTCGGCAAATCAAAGATCGCCTGAGGCGGATGGACTTCTACGACATCCATTGCCGACAGCATACGCTCGAAACCTTCATCCGCGTTGCCGTCGGTGTCGCGGTCGCCCAAGATTTGCATCAAGTTCGGATGGTTGCCTTGCACCACTTTTTGTGAACGCTGATCCCACAGTGCGAGTCGCTCGATTTGCACAATCGGGTTCTCGTCCGATTCGGGACCGCCTCCATCTTGTGTGCGTGGGTGATGGTGCAATGGAAACGAGTTCTGATGATTAACTGGCAACGGTTGGCCGGTCAGTTCCATGCCAGAGCAGGTTGCCATCAGGGCCGTCGCTTGATAATGAGCTAAGTGCGGTTCATACGTCGAGATGCGGTTGTGTTCGGTGCACGGCGCGAACTCGATGTGTTCCGCCAGCAGGTTCAAGACGCGGCCGGCCTGTGACGATGTGTTGTCGCCTGAGGGAGTCGAGTGGCTGTGGAAGTCGCTGCTGATCCAACCCGGCGTGGTTACGCTGCGCCGCAGTTGTGCCGTAAGTTGCGAGTCGGCTCCCCGTTGTACTGTCAGCGAAGTAAATACCGCGTCGAATTCTGGGCCGTGGCTGATGATAACTTCGTATTCGCCGGGACCGATCTCTTGACGGAACATGCCGTTCGGCGTGTAGACCAAGTTGCCGATCGCGTCGACGTAAGTATCGGGACCAAAATCAGGACTGGCCGTGCCATCCGTGCCGCGAAATTCGACCTTGCACGGAATTCTTCGCCCCTGATCGTCGGTGATCCGTGCTTCCACGTAGCCTGGTTGCTCAAGTTCAACATTGACGGTCTGCACCGCGGATTGCTCGGCAGCAATCGCCACGTCAAGTGAGACGGTCGTTCGTCCGAGTCCCGTTACTGCGATTCGATACTGACCAGCAGGGAAAGCTGTTTGCACCGTGCCGTCCGGACGTGTGCGGCTTTGGGCGATACGTTCGTCGCCTTGGAACCATTCAACTAGGGCGTTTGAGATTGGGCCAGCCGGATCCACGACCTTAATCTTTACGGCATGAGCTGCAACAGTTAGGTGATTCAATCGCCCGAGTAGATCCAGTTCGCTGTTGGCCGGGTAGATCACTCGCGTCAACGTGTAGCTTTCACCAGGTGCCAGCGTCGTATCTGCGCTGTCCCGGCCGGCACGCGTCCAATTGATGATGGGACGCTTTCGCTCTAATGTATCACCTACTGCCGCCGGTGCGTGATCCTGAGCGACGACGGCATACGCTTGGTGCCACCACTGATCGCAGGCGGTGAATCGCGATTGATCCGCTTCGAAACGAAAGTCAAAGCTGCGGTCGGCACGAATCGCGTCCTGCAACGGAAAGGTGATCGCTTCGCCGTGTGGATTCGAGTAAGTGGAAATGATCGTGACGCCCTTGTCGCCATCAGCCAAACGATAGCGATGTGTGACCAGCGGCTTGCCGGCTGTGACAACTGAGTGGCATTCGTATTCGAGCTGACTGGCGCACTGATAGAGTACGCGGGGCTCCGTTGTCTTCGCAGCGCCGTTAGTGTCCGTTGCTACATCCGTGAGCTCCTGAGAAGCTGCGCCCGGGAAGTAGCAGGTGAGCTGATCATTGGGGGCGCTACGAACGGTGAGGTCGATGATGGAACCGCCGGCGCCGCGGGTGGTCATGTTCGCTTTGCGATTCGGCAGGGGCTGCGCGATGACTGCTACCAGTTGATCATTCCGCAGCACCAGGTCGCCGTAGATGCAATCGACTTCCTTGCCCTCGGGCACGACTTCGTCCCAGACGGCTGGGGTGATACGGTACAGCTCGACGGCGCACGCGGTCGCGGGCGGCAGGCAAAGCGGGAATAGCAACAACAGACCGACTCTCAAACCACTCGCGATGCGACTCATGAAAAACCTCGAAGCTGGCGGGACTCGTAGCAGGGGCCTCCAGTATGGCGGTTGCCAACGCGAGGTGCAATTCCGCGGCTCCGTCGATTTGCCCGTACCGTAGCGGCGATTTTCACTTGCCCACGTGACCTGGCAAACCACTGCCGCAACGGCGTCGCAAATGACGCCGCTACCCAAGGTGCGCCCGCGTGCGGTATAAACAAAAGCGAACGCGGCTTTAGGCCGCCGTCTGCTGGACACCCCTGAGTTGGAGTCGAACGCCCTGATATGATGAACGCGAGTGGATTTCCGCAAACCCGTTTGCGCCGACTGCGATACCAACCGGCAATTCGACGCTGGCTGCAAACAACGCGTCTGGCGGCTGATCAACTGATCCTGCCCCTCTTTGTTCGCCACGGCAACAACATCCGTCAGCCAATCTCGTCGCTGCCCGGACAGTTTCAACTGAGTGTCGATCAGTTGCCGGCCGAACTCGATCGAGTGCAAGCGGCGGGACTCGGCGGCGTGCTGTTATTTGGCATTCCGGCGGAGAAGGATGCTGTTGGTAGTGATTCCTTCTCCGACGAGGGAATTATTCAGCAGGCGATTCGAGCGTGTAAGGCTCACGCGCCGGATGTCTTGGTTGTTTCGGATGTTTGCCTTTGTGAATATACGGACCATGGCCACTGCGGGCCGTTGCGGACCGTTGGCTCGTTAACGACAGTTGACAACGATGCGACACTCGGTCTGTTGGCTCGGCAAGTCGCCAGTCACGCGCACGCCGGCGTCGACGTGCTTGCACCGAGCGGCATGATGGACGGCATGATCGGCGCGATACGTGGCTCGCTGGACGGCGCTGGGTTTTCCCACTTGCCGATTTTGAGCTACGCGGTGAAGTACGCCAGCGCGTACTATGGGCCGTTTCGTGAGGCGGCCGAGAGCGCACCGCAGTTCGGCGATCGACGCTCGTACCAAATGGATCCGGCCGCCGCGGCGGATCAGGCCCTTCGCGAGGCCGAGTTGGATTTGGCGGAGGGTGCCGACATGCTCATGGTCAAACCGGCCGGAGCCTACTTGGATATTATCTCGCGCGTCGCGCAACGATTTCCAGGCGTTCCCATGGCCGCCTATCAGGTGTCCGGTGAGTTCAGCATGATCAAGGCCGCAGCCGAACGCGGCTGGATCGACGAACGAGCTGTCATGTTGGAATCACTGGTCGCCATTAAACGAGCTGGTGCTCAAATCATTATCACCTACGCGGCGCACGATGTGGCTGCTTGGCTGCAAAACTAATCAGGATGAATTCATGAATCGTAC
>JAGQPK010000673.1 GCA_020426755.1 Planctomycetales bacterium | reverse complement strand
ATTGGAAATCGTCTAGCGTACTGAAGGCAAATCGTCCGTTGGGCTCGACGACCAAGTAGCCTTCTGACGGCGGCTCAATCAATTCAAATCGCAACTGGTCCGGGCCGTCATCACGATCGACGTCTTCTGCCAACAGCTGTCCTGTGATTGCCAAGCCGTCTTCGTAGGCAGTGAAGGACGAGGGAATTGCCACTGGTGCGTCATTGACGCCTACGACTGTCAACGTGACTTCCCTTGTCTTCGTGCCGCCGGTGCCGCCGTCGGCAACCGCGTAGCTAAATTGAATGGTCTGCTCATCACCCTCTGCCAGCGCCTGCAGTCCAGCGGCAGGCTGGTAGCTAATCATGTTCACAGGTGCCACGGTCAGCCCCGCCAGCGGTGCGGATGCATCCGCCAACCGTTCGACAGCAACGCGGTAGGTACCCGCCTGGGTGGCGGTCAGTGAATAGCTGCCGTCGGCAGCCGAAAACGTGGAGACTTCATCGTTGTCCCAGCGTGAATTGCCGTTCGCATCCAGGAATACCCGCGCGCCGCCCAAGGGGCGCTCTGGTGCGCCGATACCCGCATCGTTAACCACAACCGTTGCCTGCGCCTCGCGGTAAGTTGATGAACGGGCCACGATCGTCACGCGATTGGGCCCATCCATCGTGCCGTCGTTGATCGTCGGCACGCTGACGACGACTGCGGACTTCCCGGCCGGGATAATGACTACGGATGGCAGTGATAACTCGTTGGCGTTATCGGCCAGCAATTCGACGACCGCCGCGTCGGATGTAGTTCCGGTTCGCCGGACGGTTAGTGTCAACAGTGAGTCACCTACGGTCGACTCGTCGAGCTCACGTCGCGACACTTCCAACTGCAAGGTTTCGGTCGGCAACACGATGTTCCGGTCGCGCGCGAACGAGCGGATGGCATCCAGTTGCACGGCGCTGATTGCGGTCGAATCCAACGACTGCCACAACAGAGTCAAATCGGCGGAATCAACGCGACGATCGCCATTAAAGTCGCCGCCTTCCCACCATTGATCAACCTGCGAAAAATTGTTCTGTACGACGGAGAAGTCGGCGAAGTCGACGTGGCCATCCAAGTTCGCATCGCCGGGATCGAGCAGCAGCTGCATGACGCTGTCCCACTTCTGGCTGCCCACGTCACTGAACTGTTCAAGCAGCCCCCAGTCGCTCGTCGGTCCGCTCACGCCGGTGAACGTGTAGTATGCCAGCAGCTCGCCGCCGGCTGCGGTCCAAACCTGATTCAATCGTCGAATGACTTCGCCCATGCGAGGATCGTTCTGGGCAGCCGTGACCATGTCGCGATCGGCGACTTGGTGTGCAAGCAGATGCTGACCGGCTTCGTAGGCAAACATTTTCAAGTCGAAGCGATTCGCAATGGACTGCAACGTGCCGACGTAGGATTGCACCGCCGACATATCGAGCAGGCCGTCCATGATATCGTCGAGATTGCTCAACGGCGTCGAGCTGCCAGTGAGCATCGCGTAAGGTGCAATCGCGACTGCGCTGACGATCTCCCGCGGATCGTATCCGGCTGCCTGGAAGGACTCGATCGCGCGGTTGATGTAATACGAGTTCGCGCCTTGTCCGGCTAGCACGAGTTCTACGCGCTGCGCGTCGGCGCCCCACACTTCATTAAATATCTGTCGAATTCGCACCAACCGAGGCCCGACCGCGCCGTAGTAATCCCCCTGTTGCATGCCGTCGAATTGATCAAACAGCGGGTTCCAAATCTCATTGCTCAATTCGACATACAGCGGCCGATCTGACACGTAGCCCGCATGCCACAGCTTGGCTAACTCGCGCACATAGTTATCATCCGCCAGATGCGGAATGTTGATCCACGCGTTGGTGCCACTGACATTCGACAATTCAATCAGATGTTCCCAGGCGACACCGCCGGCAGGTCCCGGTTCAAAATTTGTTTGAATGATATCATCGGGCGAACGCCGTTCGTTCCAGTGCGCCGCTTGTGAATTATTGACGGCAATGTAATCCATCAAGCGTAACGTGCTAAACGGCTGTAGCCTCGCGATGAACTCGTCGCGAAAGCGCGGTGTGTCTTCGCCGTGGTATCCAGGTGCCAGCAAACGCAAATCGTGGATCGGTTGATTCGGGTCCGTCGACTCAAGCCGCACAAAGACAGCGGTGCCGGTAGCCGTAATTCGCACCTGAGCAACGTGGACCCCCGCTTCAAGCCGCTCACTACCTGGGACGATTTCGATGCTGCCTGCCTGGGCATCCGGGATGCGAAATCGGATGGTGCCTTCACCCCGATAACGCAATTCATACAGGCCCGGCTCGTAACCATTCAGGTACATCACGCCTGCCGCCGGTTCGCGCGGCACGCCATCGGTTGTGAACGGCCGTGTCCAGGTGCCTGACAGCCAAGGCGTCTCCAACGGGCCCCAACGCCGCATGCTGTTTAACACGTTAACGTACGCAGCATCGGCTGCGTAATCTTCGTGTGGGAACAGGTTGATGCCCCAGTTGGGCGCGCTAATGGGCCTGGTGGCATCTGAGGGCAATTGCTGCGCGTAAGATGTTGGGTAAAGCAGCGCGACTTCGTCAACCTGAAACTGCACTGCGTCGTCAACCAACAAATAGATTTGCTGAATCGATGGCAGCGGAGCAAAGTCTGCCAGTTGGTATTGCACCTGCGTCCATTGTCCTGGCCCAATTGCCACGCCTGTCGGTTGCCGAATCGTACCGTCTCCGGCGACGATCGTGACACGCAGCGTGGTTGGCTGGTCGGCTCGAGCCCAAAACCGAAACGCATCGTACTGGCTGACGGGGGCAGCGGTGCCATCTGACGGAGCGAAGCGAACTCCCGTGTCCCCACGCGTCGGCGTCAGTTGGATTGCGGCGGTGCCTCGATAGACATGTGCCGTCGCGCCCGTGTCCATGAACGTGGCGGTCCGTGCCGTCAGCCATTGTGACGTCGGAGTGTCACCATAGATTAGCGTCCCGACGCGACCATCGGATGAGTGTGTATCAAAGACGCCATTGCGGTTGTTATCTTCGAAAACAGTGCCACCGACCTGGATCGGCTGACCCGCGGTGACCTGGATCAGGCCGTTCGAAACAAGTTGCGGTCCATTGACCTGAGCTAACCCGATGGCCGGTGGCCGTTCGATACCAACGGTCGTGTTAGCTCCGCTTGCGTCAACTAACCAGGTCCAGCGCAAGTTGTCCTCCGACATCCGAACCGTCCCCAAATCGAGGCCGGCCACCGGAGGTTCCAGCGTAATTTGCGAATCATCTGGTTCGCCGTCGGCAACTGGAATCACGGGCGGCGTCACGGGATCGATCGCCATCCCGGGGGCGGTATCGATCCATGCGCGCGGAGCACTCAACTTCAACGCGGGAACCTCGTCAATTACCGCGCTCACATCGCCAGCCAATGCCAGCCGCGCTTCGAGCGTTTCGCTCGGGTGACTCCAGCGACGTTGCTGTCGCCTATCCCTCAGCGCGCGGCTTCCCCGCAAACCCACGGTTCGGGGCTGTGGAAATTGCGTCTGCGCCACATCGTGAAGTCGAGTGAGAAACGTGCTGAATAGCTTGTGCATGAAGGGCTCGGGGCTCACGATGGCCCCCAAAAGGT
>JAGQPK010000672.1 GCA_020426755.1 Planctomycetales bacterium | reverse complement strand
GCCATCGACGGGAGGGGGAACTACGCGCTTTTTCTATCCTGAAATCTCAACACCGACGCTAACGCGTTGCGCCGAATTAGCTCGCGTTACGAACTAACGACTAGTCCCCTACGCTTCATACTTCCCACTCACAAACGCAACGACGAGATCCGACGAGTTGAACGCGCCGTCGCAGTTCCAATCACCCGATTCCCATGTTGCCGTCAGTCCATCGAGCGACTCATACAAACCGGCTTGGAAAATTGCCACCAAGTCTCGCGAATCAAACTTGCCGTCCAGATTCGCATCACCGAAAGACGTCCGCAGTACATCTTCGACCAAGTACTTGAGATCCAACTCGTCGACTTTGCTGTCCAGATTCAAGTCATAACGCAAGTCATTGCGATCTGCATGACACCAGACATCGATATCGCTCGGTGAAATCACACCGTCATGATTAAGATCCCCCGGCAAGGGTGAATCAACACCTGGCGTACCGTTAACAACGCTGCCCGCACGCCAAACCAAAGGATCATTGAGCTGTTCGACCGGCGTGCTCAGGTCGTTCAACTCGAGCGCGTAGCCCGCGCCGGCTGCGGTCACTGGCCAAGGAGCAGCGTCTCCATATTCAAAGCTAAGAACCTCGCGGCCCTGTGAATCTACCAAGCGAATCAGCTCGCCTTGGTTTCGCAAGTTCCCGCTATACTCAGACAGTACACGCGGCTCATCGCCATAGCGAGCCCGAAATGCAGCAAGATTCGAAACGAGCACCGCACGCTCTCCTGGCAGCAGTTGCCCAGCCGCAGCGTCGAGCACCAGCTCCGCCGACGGACCGTCCGTGAGCCGCACACCATTGAGCGACAATGGTGTGTCAGCCGAGATATTCACGAGCTCGATGAAATCAAAATCAGCACCTGTGGCATTCGGCACAACCGCCAGTTCCGCAGGCTGTGGCCCTGGCGCATCGTACATCAGTTCACTGATGCGGAGGAACTGCTGCTGCGCGGACAAAGGCGCAGTACTCGTCACCTCGATGGACGCTTCCCCAACACTGCTACCGCGATAGTTGTATGCACTCAGCGAAATTGCGTTGGCTCCGTCCACAAGCGGCACCTGAATCTGCCACCGCTCATCATCCAACCAATTGATCGGTACAGGAGTCGAGCCGCCGTTCACGCGTACTGTGTCCACATCGATCCAACCTCGCCCTTCCAAGACGACGGATGTCTGATCCGTACTAAACGCTGCGCCAGCGTTGGAGGTGATCTCGAACGGAAACGTGGGAGCCACTAGATCCAATCGCTCCAGCACGTACGCCGCACGGGCCGTTACGTAGTTGATGAAGAACTCGGCTGTCGAGATCCCTGTTACCTGTGTGTAATGTTCCGCCCAAGGCGTGACGGTTTCTGTGTTGTACGCGTTCTCGACGATGTCCAGCAAGTGCTTGTAAAACAGGCGCCGATTCTGAGGACGGGCGATGATCGGTGCCAAGTTGCTGCCGCCTGGTCCGAGAATATTTCCGCGCGGACTGTAGTAGAAACCATGATCGACGTCCCAAGGAAACGCCAGCACCTTACCATCTTCTGGACGCACATAAAGTTCTAAGTTATGCGCCAACCCCATGTTGTAAACGTCCGCTGGTCCGACCAGCGACAAGAACGCAAACGTGCGCATCCACTCGTCCAGATCCATGACACTAGCAGTTAACGCATCGCGTTGTTCTCCAGTCGACGAAAACGCGCGTCCCAGTTCGATGATCGCGGAGAAGTCATCCTCGGCAACGTTATTATTCAAAATGAAGTTGTAGCGATACGCCTCTTTGTCGGCGCCCAGATAGGAGATGTCCGTCGCCACGACGGCACTCGGCGCTCGCTTGAACCCTTCAGGCGATCCATTCGTTGTCGCAGTTGAGTAGTAGATCAACTCGAACTTGAATAACGAACCTTGGTCACCGTTCTTAAATTGGCTGTCGAGAAACACATCCGTGTAGCGAGCCATTTTTAACAGCCCCATACCGGTATTTCCCGAGCGAGGAGCGTCTAGGTAAACGACATCGTCATACATCGCCGCGATGCCACCCGCGTGATTCGCAATCTGATAGATGAGCAACTCGTGAGTACTCGCACCCGACATGCCAGACACGGCACCACTGCCGGTTCCTTGTGAGATGACCGCGCCACGATCGATCGAAATCGAACCATGCACGCCGCGGAAAAGCTGCTGCGGATCGAACTGTATGTTGAATCCGGCCAAGCCACCTTGCCGCCCGTAGCCACTCGCGCGTAGCCGAACCCCCACGTCGTAAAACACTTCGCCGTCGTCGTATACTAGCGTCGCACCTTGCCGACCGTTGCTCATCACGTTCTCGGTCGCGTGCAGGCGCGAAGCATCGGCGCGCGTCATCACCAATCGCATCGTGTGAGCTTGCGGCACGTCCAGCGGGTTGGCAACTTCATAGAGTGCTCGCGACTCTTCCGCGGCGCGCGGATAGTAGCTCGATGCCCCCTGACCATCGATCGCTTGGACGTAGAACTGCACCACGCTGCCGCTTGATTGAGGTGGAATCGTCGCGCGATATTCGCCACCACCTAGGGCCGACATCGGCAACTCGCTGAAGATCGAGTTCGACACCGCATAGAACAGCGATAGTCGCGCAACACCGTCCACATCGCCAGCATTGACAGTCACCGTCACTTCATCATCCGCTTGGGGAACCAACGGTTGATGAGTCATCGTGTAGACGCTGGGCCCCGCGTTGTCGACACGTCGACCATTGGCTTCACCGGGAGTACCCAATTTGTCGTCGACGTGCACGACGGTCGTGCGTGCCGCTCGCGCAAAGTACAACCGCGAATTCAATTGAGGCGAACCGCTGATCCAACGCGCACGAAATGAGAACTCGTACAACCGATCTTCAACAATTTGGGCCGAGTCGGCGAGTGTTGTTTCGCCGTGATTACTCATATGCTCGGTTGGCCCCGTGGAGATCAATCTCAACACGTGGTTCGTCGGGTCATCGGGATCAACACTCACCACCGATTGGTCGTGGTTTCCGACAAAACGCCAACGTGATGGCGCGTTGCCAATCGTATCGCTGGCGAAATCACCGTTGCTGAGTCGCTCGATCGCCGTACCATCGGGATCTTCGATCAAGTGGAAATCGTCAAGCAGCATCTCGCCAGCGTCCAACAACCCAATAATGAACTCGTCAAACAAGTCGGGCACGTTCAACCCATCGGGTGTCGAAGCAGTCGCGCGGAAGCTATAGGTATGCCAAGTGGAGGCCTCCACCGTCGAACTGCTACGCCAGTTCTCTGCCACTGCATTGTCCGCATCCGCGTCGATCAGCTCCAGACTGGCACCACCGCCATCTGCATTGGCATCCCAGCGGCCGCCGTCATAGTAGTGCACTTCGTCGGCCGGATTACCAAGCTCATCCAGCAATCGAATCTGCTCATTGCTATTTGCCAACTGCCCACGAAACGGTCCCACGATTTTCGCTGCGGGATAGTCATCACGAAGCGACGTAGGATCGTTCGTGACCAGCAGGTAGTCACCAGGCCCCATCTTTGTGCCGCTCGGAAACTCATACTCGATCGCATTGGCCAAGGCCCAGTGGCCCAAGTCGACTTCA
>JAGQPK010000671.1 GCA_020426755.1 Planctomycetales bacterium | reverse complement strand
GTGATCAAGCTGCATTCTTCATCACGTCCGCGACATGTGGGTGGGGCCTGACACCACGCTCGCCAGCGATGCATTGCTGGTCTACCGTCAACATATCGCGACGCGATGAACGCCAACCTAACGCTCAAGCCACCGTTTCGGTGTCGGCGACGTCAGAATCCAGCAGTTGGGCGACGCGACAAGTTGTCGCGTCCCGCGGAATACTCGCGTCATGCGCGAGCAGCATCGCGTTGCCTGAACAGCGTAGCCGGGTTGCCACGGATCTAGCGACCCCTATATTATCGTGGATCAAGCATCCGCGATGAGCGTCTTGTGATGACCGCAGGTCAGCGGCTTCGTGACGAAGCTGTCGGCCCGTCGTGGGATGACGATTGGATCTCAAGATCCGTTCCTCCCGAAATACCACGCTGAGGATTGAGCTGTGGATTGGTGGGCTGAGTTCGCTCGGTCTCTCAAGGTCTGACAGCGGTGGAGCAGGGGAAACGGAGAGCCATAAGAGGACTTCGGTGAACAGCACTACTCCTTCTTCCTCGTCTTCTACCTGCGATTCTTCCTGGCTGGTGCGGCACGAGTTCTTGTTGCGGCGCCTGCATTCGCTCAGCGGTCTGATCCCCGTTGGCGCGTACATGGTGGTCCATCTGTTGACGAACTCCAGTGTGTTGGATTCGGCTGCGACTTTCCAGGAAAACGTTTACCGCATTCATAGTCTCGGTAAGGCGCTATGGTTGGTGGAGTGGGGCTTTATCTTTCTGCCGCTGCTGTTTCACGCCATCTTCGGCGTGATCATCATTCGCGGTGGCTTGCCCAATAACAGCAACTATCCGTACGCTCGCAATCTGCGTTACACATTGCAGCGCGTTTCGGGCATGATCGCGTTTGTCTTTATCCTGTGGCACGTGTTCCATCTGCATGGTTGGTTCCACAGCGAAGCATGGTTGACGAACGTCGCTGAACCGCTCGGAGGTGCTCAGTTTCGGCCGTATAACGCGGCCTCGTCGCTGGCACTCGCACTGCGTGGTTTTGTCGTGCCCGTGCTGTACGCAATCGGTGTGATTTCGTGCGTGTTCCACTTGGCGAACGGCATCTGGACGATGGGAATTACCTGGGGCGTTTGGGTTTCACCGCAAGCTCAGACTCGCGCCAGTTGGATTTGTCTGTTCTTCGGTCTCGGCTTGGGCGTTGTTGGCCTCTCCGCGTTGACGGGTGCCAAAACGCTCTCGGTTCCCGAGGCACTGGAGAGTGAAGATCGTAAGTTCGAAAGCAAGCTGGCCGCCGATGATATCTCGGCTGAGTCCGCCGAACACAAGCGTTTCAGCGCGGAGGAACGTGAGAAAATTGCGGAGCAGTTTGCTACCGATGGTGATGCTGGCGACGCCGACGATGATGACGAAGGCGACGACGACGATGGCGATTCGGAGACGGCTGAGACCCGCGCGGTCACACCGGCCGCCGGCGTACGTTAGCGTTGAGCCGAGACCGGCGTCCGGTGGCTCCGGCGATTTCTTCCCCATTACTTTGACGAACGAAAGCCTCCAACAGCGAGGCATGCGAGTAATACGATGGCCAAACAGCGTGTGATGATTGTCGGCGGTGGACTTGCCGGCCTGGCTGCCGCGATGAAGTTAGCGGAGCTCGGAATCGACGTCGATCTGATGAGCCTCACCCCGGTAAAGCGCTCGCACAGCGTCTGCGCTCAGGGCGGGATCAACAGTTGCAACGACCAGACGCGGCAGCTTGGCGACAGCGAATGGAAGCATCTGGACGACACCGTCTACGGCGGCGACTTCCTCCAACATCAGCCGCCTGTCAAGGAAATGGCTTACGCCGGACCCAGCATCATCGACCTCATGGATCGCTTGGGCGTCACGTTCAATCGGACCATGGAAGGCTTTCTGGATCGACGTCGTTTTGGCGGCACGCTCTATAAGCGAACGGCCTTCGCTGGTGCCACAACCGGCCAGCAGTTGCTCTATTCGCTCGACGAGCAGGTGCGTCGTTGGGAGTCCGAGGGCAAGATCACCAAGTACGAATTCTGGGACTTTCTCGGCCCAATCGTCGATGACGCGGGCATCTGCCGTGGCTGCGTCGGGCAGGACCTGGTCACCATGGAAATTCGCTCATTTCCGGCCGACGCCGTCATCGTCGCATCCGGCGGTTGCGGATTGGTTTACGGTCGTTCGACCATGTCGATGGCTTGTACCGGGAGTGCCGCGAGCCGTTGTTTCCAGGCGGGGGTCAAATACGCCAACGGCGAATTCATCCAGGTGCATCCAACAGCCATTCCAGGCGCCGACAAGTTGCGTCTGATGAGCGAATCGGCCCGTGGTGAAGGCGGCCGCGTCTGGGTGCCGCGCAAGCCTCATGACCCACGGCGACCTCAGGAAATCCCCGAGAACGAGCGCTACTACTTCTTGGAGGAACGTTATCCGAAGTACGGTAACCTCGTGCCACGCGACATCGCCACACGCGAAATCTTCGCCGTGTGCGTTAACGAGGGCTTGAGTGTCGAGACGGACCGGATGTGCGTTTACTTGGACCTGACGCATATCGACCGTCACGAGTTGGATCGTAAGCTCGGTGGCATCCTGGCGATTTACGAGAAGTTCCAAGGTGTCGATCCGCGCGACGTACCGATGAAAATCTTCCCCGCTGTGCACTACAGCATGGGCGGCTTGTGGGCCGACTATCAAAAGGCCGCTGACGGTGGGCTTGAGGCCGGTCACCCGCGCAATCATCGCACCAACATCACGGGGCTATATGCCATTGGTGAATGCGACTACCAGTACCACGGTGCAAATCGCCTAGGGGCCAACTCGCTGTTGAGCTGCATCTTCACGGGCTTGATCGTCGCTCCCGGAATTGAAACCTATTTGGGGTCGCTCAAGGACGGCAGCGCTGCCGATCAGCCTAAGGCGCTGTTTGCAGAAGCCCAACAATCGCATCAGCAGACGCATCGTGAACTCTTGGGACGCACGGGTGGCCGCGAGAATCCCTACCTGTTGCATCAGCAGTTGGGTGACATCATGACCAAGTCGGCTACCGTCGTTCGCTACAACGACGCCCTACGCAAGGCCTACGAGCAGGTTTCGGAATTGAGCGACCGCGCCGCAAATTGCTCGTTGTCGGACTCGGGCAATTGGACGAATCAGAACGTCGTCTTCACCAAAGCCTTGCTCGACATGTTTCCGCTGGCCAAGACGATTCTCAAAGGCGCTTTGCAGCGTGACGAATGTCGCGGTGCACACTACAAACCTGACTTTGAGTTCAAGGGCATTGAGGCGGGCGAGCCGGCTGAACGCCGACGTCAAGCGGAACGCTGGTGCGATGAGTTCGAAGAGAATAATCGCAAGTGGCTAAAGTCGACGATCGCGACCTGGACGGGGGACGAGCCGGAGTTGACTTACGAAGACGTGGACACTTCAAGTGTCCCGCCGCGTCCGCGACTTTACGGTTTGGTTGGTGCGGAAATCATCGAAGAAGTTTGGAAAGAGCGTGAAGCGAAACGCCAAAATGGCGGTTCAACCTCAGGGCAGCAGGGCGAACAGGCGGCTGTTACCGCTGCCAAATGAGTTGATCCGACGGCCGGAAACGCCGATTGCAGAATAGGTCGCCGC
>JAGQPK010000670.1 GCA_020426755.1 Planctomycetales bacterium | reverse complement strand
GATATCGTTCGAGCAGTTGCTGTACTTTGCCCTGCAAGTCCTGGCCGTCGCGAACGAGGGAACTGTCAGCGGGAGCTTGGTCAGGAGACGTCGTAAACTCCGCCACTCCAAATGGCCGAAAATCGTTGGGAAAAACATCAGCCGGTACGAGTCCCGTTGAATCATTGCGAAAGATGGGCTGCCGGTCCTCTTCCTGCGAAATGACCAGCGATGCGCCGGCCGTGGTGAGCAGCAACGTCAGGGTGATGATGATTTGCTTCTTCATGCGACTACCTCGTTAAAATGGGGTTAGAAGTTCGTGTCGTGTAACGCTTGGATATCGCTTTCGAGTTTGCGAATATCGTATGGCCAACGGTCGACAGCTGACGGTGACGACTGTCGAAACCTCGCATCCAAGGCATCGACGGCGGCTCTCAACCTTTCGACGTCGGCGAGGCCACTGTGATCTTCAAAGTCGGCGACAGTGATTTGCGGTGCATTCGACGAATCGGCCACGCCGAATGCGGCGTGTGCCTCGCTGCTCGCTGCGTCTATCTCGTTTGAATCTTTCGAGCCGACCGAATCTGGACGCGTGATCGGTTGTGATTCGACAACGGTGTCACCCGTCACAGCAGTCTTAGGTTGTTGCGATTTCCACAACCAGTTCGAGTTCAACGCACTCCACGACACCAGACTCAGACCGACGAGCGCAGCGAGTGAGGCGAGTGAGGCGAGTAAACGGTTTGAGCGCCAGTTTGCGCGTCGCCAATGCCGGGCAGGTTGCGATGTGCTTGTGGAGCCTTGCAGGTACTGTAGTTCTTCGCTCAATAGGTCCGCGATCTGTTGCGCGGAAGTGAACCGACGCGATGGATCTTTCTCCAGCAGGCGTAACACGAATTGCTCGAGCCAAGTCGGGATGCATGAGTTCTGCGCGCGGATCGAGCGCGGTGTGTCATGCACGATCCGCTGCATGGCTCCGTAAAGTGTTTCAGAGCGAAACGGCGAATGTCCCACGCACATCGCGTACATTACGCAGCCGAGACTAAACTGATCCGACTCGGTACTGCATTCATCGCCACGGACCTGTTCGGGTGACATGTATTGCGGAGTGCCCGCGACGAACCCGCTGCGAGTATGACTGGCATCATTGGCGACGCGTGCCAACCCGAAGTCCGCTACACGTACTCGTTCGGTGCCGCGGTCGAGCAAGATATTGGCTGGCTTAATGTCGCGGTGAACGAGTCCGTTGCGATGTGCAGCCGCCAACGCCGAGGCAACTTGATGAGCGACGCGAATGATGGAGAGTGTGTCGAGTGTCCCGTCACGCTGTAACCGAGCTTCCAGCGTGCCGCCTGTGACGTACTCCATGGCGAAGTAGGGCAGGCCAGCATGCTCGTCAACGGCGTAGATCGGCACGAGATGTTCGTGAGAAACCGCCGCCATCGCCCGCGCTTCGCGAGCGAAGCGGCTACGTGCCGCTGCCACGCCGGCCAGTGATGGATCGAGCATCTTGATTGCCACGTTGCGATTTAGAGGTCGATCGAATGCCTTCAGCACGATCCCCATCCCACCGCGACCAATGATGCCACTTATTTCGTAGCTGCCGATGCGACCCAACGAATTGGGCTCATCGCTCGGTGCTAACATTGATAGGTCCTGCACGAACAATGAAACACTGCTTGTCGCCTCTGAGCGATGAATTGTGTCGACGAGTCTCCAACAAGGCACTTCTGTGCTGCTGCTGAGCAGATCACTGGTGGTTTTCCATAGTGACGGATCGCTGGCTGCATGTTCGAGCGCGTCGCGACACGTTCTGCATCGATCGAGATGGCGTTCGAACGCAGCGGCCTCGCCGTCACTCAACTCATCGCTGATGAACCTTGCCGCCAATGAATCATCGCATGTCATGATGCGTTACCTCGTGTAGTTGCGGCGAACGCTTGAATCTGATCACGAATCTTGGCCTGAACGCGGCAACGAATGGAGTAGACGGTGCCGAGCTTTAGCGAAAGTCGTTCAGCCACGGCTTCCGCCTTCTGTCCCTCAACCGCCGTGAGCCAGAACGCTTGCCAATGTGCTGGACTGACCTCCGATTCCACGATCGCTGCGGCCTGATAGAACTGCCATCGCCGTTCGTCGTCGGCTTCATCTACAAGCGACGCGTGAGAGCTGGGCAATTCATCAAGTTGGAGCATGCCGCCCGCGCTGGCAGGGTGAAGTTTGTCGCGCAAACGCAGTTGTTGAAGTGTTACGCGGCGCGCCGTTTCACCCAACCACGCGCGAAAGCTACCCACCCGACCACTTGGCGTCCAGTTAGCTGCCTGGCGGTGGACGATGATTAAAACTTCCTGCACCGCGTCCAGTGCATCTTGGGGTTGCAGACCGCGACTGCGAACGTAACGATAAATCGCCGGCTGGTAGACCCGCTCAAACTCTGCCCAAGCGATTGCGTCGGCCGGATCGGCCAGGCGGCGAATCAAACTGTTTCGCGTTTCGGGCCAATTCATAAAAGGTGACCTGTGTGGGGGATCTGATCCCAGCGGCGATCCGTTGAGGTTACACAAGTAAATGCAGCTGGGGGGCGGATCCTTGCACGACCCGAGCGAGAATTCCGTCAAAATAAGCGTAAGGGCCGTGCCATTGAAGGGAAGTCGGGTGACATCAGGGCAAGGCGTGTGGCTTTCGAGTACGAATGCTTAGCTGCCGCTTGCGACTCAGGCGATCCGGTGGGGGCACGCGGGAGTAGGTTTCCCGGATTGGGGCGGCGTCGTGTCCGGTCGGGCCACGGCAAAAGTCGGCTAGATTACATGTACGCTAATGGGTGGCACGCCGTGTTGAGTGCTGGACTCCAGCATTTCCGCTGCACCCAGCTAGAATGTAAAGCGATAGCTGCGCGATCGCACTCTAATGTGCGTTTCCCGATTACTGCCAAAGATTTATCACCATCGCGCGGCGCCATTCAAGCGCCAGCGCGACACATAAAAGGAATAGCCAAGTGAGCGAAACCGTTGAAGCCGTCGTGACACACGAGTTTGACTCACCTGCGGATAAAGTGTTCGAGTGTTGGTTGCGTCCAGACGCGATCCGACAATGGATGACGACAGCGCTGCAAGCAATGGATTTGCCGGGCGAGCTTGGTGTGGTCGAGGTGGAAGCGCGTGTTGGAGGACAGTTTTGCTTTTCCGATAAGCGTCCGATGGGCGAGGCATTTCACTGGGGTACGTACAAGGCGCTCGATTTCCCAACGACGATCGCATTCACCTGGAATGCAGGGTTGAGTCGCGACGAATCGGATGATGAAGAATCGCTCGTCAACATCGCCATGACGCCGACTGACGAGGGATGCCACGTAAGGCTTGTCCACACGATGGACGCGGAGTGGAAAGATTTCGTCCCGCAGACGGAAAAGGGTTGGTCCAATATGTTGATGCACATCGAGAAGTTGCTGGGGTAGTTGCCTACGTAGTGACGTTGATATTTAGTTCGTCACAACGCGGACTTAGTTCGCCGCAACGCGTTAGCGTCGGCGCTGAGTCTACTAATGCTGAGAACCGCGGCTGGCGCCTTTCGGCGAACTAACGAACAAGCTGACGAATGAACGCACGTTCGCCGCAACGGAAGCAGTGTAACGCCAT
>JAGQPK010000066.1 GCA_020426755.1 Planctomycetales bacterium | reverse complement strand
CTGAGCTAATCGCCCCCTAGGCACCACTGAGTACGGGGCGTTTGACGTTTTCGCCGCCTCCGACAGGTGCTGGGAGAGATCGGGCAGGGCAGGGCCCGCCGCGACTGCGATAACTATACCGAATTCGTGTCGCCGTCGGAAGATGACTCCGGGGCCGGCGGCAGCTCGAATTTTGGCGCCGTGGGCTGGTCGTACTGGTCGCTCGCGTCATCCGCGTAATGTGGCAGGGCGCTCGAAGTGCTCGTGCGACCGCGTGAACCACCACTGTACTGATTCGATCGGAATGCGTCGCTGACGTCGACCGACGATTGGAGTTCGGACAGTCCCCGACGAAAATCGCGGTAGGTGCCCCCCAGCGAACGTGCGACCTCAGGCAGTCGCTTGCCGAACAGAATCACGGCAACAACACCCACGACCATCAGCTCTTGCGCGCTCAATCCAAACATGTGCCGTCAAAACTCCCGATGGTGGAAATTGTGTGCGGAGAAGGTCGTTCGCCCGCTGTGTGCCGCGACGCGCTCGCATCGCTTCATCGCAGCATCCGTCACGGCCGAGCGGGATTTGACTTTGTTCGCCGAGATGTTCAGTTCGACGAGAAATCAACCGACGCTGGCGAGTTGCCGCGAAGGGGATTCGACCCCGTAGCTCAGCTCTTTGCGAGCACCTTAGGACTCGATTGACTTGTCGCTCTTGATCGAGCGGTTCGCTTCGTCCAGCTCGTCCTCGACTCCTTGGACGCCCTTCTTGAATTCAACTACACCGCGGCCCAGCGAGCGCATGACGCTTGGCAAACGATGGCCGAACAGGAGCAACATGATCGCCATCACGATCATCATTTCCATCGGACCAGGAGCACCGAAGATAGCAAACAGAGTCGACATCAAATCGCCCTCGCACAAAAACGTGAAGGTTAGGTAGGCAGGACAGTCATGTGCGGCGAAAGCGGGCGTTAGGCCCGATGTGGGCTACGCCAGAACCGACGTGCAGCAGCTTGCAAGGCAATTCCCAGCCCTCCACGCGATCTGCTCGGCAGAGGCCCTTGCGGTTTGGTGTATTGCCCACCGGCAGGTGACCTGAGCACTTAGTTGGCCCACGGGTCACAAGACGGTTTGCATGCAACGGCTGACGTTCCCATTCTATCCGCAGCCGGAGACCTGTCAAAGGGCCGCGACGAACGCCCCCCAGTAGAACCTTCCGGCCCCAGATCATCTAACCACGACAACCTGACCGGTAAACCGCCAATCGTCACAGGGAATTCAACTTCCGTTCAAGTCGGTGACTAAGAGGCGAATCTAGATTTTTGGAATCAACCGGTGAACCGTTGGAGCGTCAAGATGTACAAACATTGTCCGACCTGTGGATTTTACAGTTCCGATCCCGAAACGGGCGATTGCCCGACCTGCAGCACGCCGTTGCGGTTGACGATGTTACCCCCGTCGGGCGAAGCGGCTGAGAACGTGGAGATCCCGGAGATCGACCCGGCGCTGCTGGCGCCGCGCTGCGAATCCATGGAACTGCCCGCGCCGGTTCGCTTTGGACAGGTGGTCGGCGGCTGCTTCTTCTTCATGTTCGTGACCCGCTGGGGAGTTCGGGTCCTGAGCGTCATGATTGGCGGCAACGCGGTTGAGACTGGAGCGCAGGCCGCGTACGTGTTGGCCTGCACGGGCCTGATCTATGTGCTCGCGTCACTGATTGGCGGCGGCGTGGCCGGAGCGTGCTCGGTGAATTGGGTTCCCCAAGGCATCGGCGTCGGGATTGGTGTCTTCGCACTGCCGATTCTGCTGATGTTCTTCCTGATCCCAGAATCGCTGCCGCTGTTCTTTTTGGGCATCCTGCTAACGACGCCACTCACAGTGCTCGGCGCGTATCTCGGACACAAGGTCGTGCGACCATCGCAGTTCTTCTCTTAGTCTGGCAGACGCAAGTTAGCTGAAAGCTCATAGTTCACCGAAAGGCGCCAGCCGCGGTTCTAAGTTCGCCGAAAGGCGTTAGCTGCGGTTCTCGTCAGCGTCGGAGGCTCCGTGGCGGGACTGAAACGACGCTAAAGCGTTGCGACGAACTAAGACGTTGCGGCGAACTAACGCGTTGCGATGAACTAACTCTTAACAACGAACTAACGGCGTTGAGCTCGACCGCGATCCATCGCCAATTCGTAGACCGGCAAGTAGCGATAGTAGGTTTCTAGACAGAGGCACGCCATCGAGGTCGTGTACACGCGGCCGCCCGTCGGCCCCCAGCGAGTGTGCGTGTCCCAGCTTCCCGTTAAATTGCCACTGTCACGTTGTTGTCGTAATAGCGCGTGGGTCAACCGTCGATTCCAAGTTTGCCAGCGTTCATCTTGCAAAGGAAATAGCGCAAGCGTCGCATAGTAGCTGAAGTAGAGATCGCGCGTTGGATCCGATCGCAATGCTTGCTCGGCAATAAAGTTGGCGGCTTCGTCGTCCGCGCCGAACGATCGGTTCTGCCCAATGAATGTCCGGCAGACCATTGCTTCCGCCGTCATACTCGGTGAAGCAATCCGTCGCTCGGGAATATAACAGGCCAAGCCGCGATTGTTCCCCATCGCGACGCGGTCCAACCAGCCTTCTGCTCGGCGTAGCGTCACTGTCGGCACGTGAACTCCCGCCGCTTGAGCGCTTACGAGCGACATCAATTGCCAACCGAACTGACTCGTGTCGCCCTGATCCCCAGGCTGATATCGCCAACCGCCTGTGACCGGATGTTGGCACGACATCGTGTACGCGACGGCACGCTCAACCGCCGGGCGTAATTGCGCGTCACCGCTCATGATCAACGCTTCGCTCAGCGCCAACGTGGCAATGCCGTGGCTATACATCGCAACATAGCGGCTGGCATTTCCCGCCAAACTGCCCGTATCGGGAGCTTGATTCGCGAGCAGATATTGAATGCCGTCATGAATCGGTTGACGGTACGGCCCGTCGACGTGCGTGTACCCTGCGCCCAAGAACGCCAACAGTGCTAATCCGGTCGCAGCCGAATCAGCCTGAATGCCGACGCGGACATCGCCGACCAACTCGCGCGTTTCCGTGCCGCCGCCCCAGCGGCCAGTTTCCCAACGCCCATCACGTCGCGACTGCGCCGAGGCCAGCCAGGCTAAACCGTGTTCGACTGCGGCTTCCGTGTCAACCGAACCGCCGCGTGCTTCAGCCAATTCGCGACGTCTCGACGCATCACGCCCTTGATACTTCTGCGGAACCGCGACCGGTGGTCTTGAATTCGCTGCCCCAGTTGGCCGTTGCTGCTCGCCAACTTCAGTGGATGCGAGCGCTCGCTCACGGCGCGAAATGGCTTTGAGTGGGCGTTGCGACGCGGCCACGTGATGGAATGAGTCTTCTCTGCCGGGCAGCTCAGTCGGTGTCGTCGCCGGGTCGGCTAGTTCCGGACGCGCAGCCATCTCGTCAATTGGATGCGGGGATGGCTCCTCCGTCGACGTGGTTGCCTCAAGCAGATCCGCGTCATTCAGCAGATCCGCAACGGGTTCGTCAACCGCAACAGGCTCGACCGCCACCGGTGCTCTCTCGCTAGTCGGCGCGGACACCGAATCAGCGGCTGGTTCCGGGACCGCTGGAGTCTGCGGTGATTCAACGACGGCCGCCGCCGATACATCGTCCGTCGGCAGCGTGTCTGT
This sequence comes from Planctomycetales bacterium, assembly GCA_020426755.1. Classification (GTDB taxonomy): domain Bacteria; phylum Planctomycetota; class Planctomycetia; order Pirellulales; family Pirellulaceae; genus JAGQPK01. The sequence goes on along the minus strand of JAGQPK010000066.1, from coordinate 8,996 downwards.
CTCGCTGAAATCGGCATGCTCAGCCAACGGCTTCGGTAACGCGTCCAAGCCGTTCGCCTGCTGTTCAGCGGGCAGAGTTTCTTCAATAGACTGAGTGCCCGGAAGCACCGGTGGCGTTTCCGCATTGGATTCCAACAACGGCGTTTCCGTGGCGGCGTCGGTCATCTCCAGCGGTTCGTCGGCATCTTCGACCCAGCGTACGTGAATGTCACGACTACCGCGCGAGGCCACCCCCGGTCCGCCCGGCAATCCGTTGGTCAGGTACGCGCCGACCAACAACAGGAGGTGCACCCACACCGACAAGACGGCGCAACGCGTCAACGCATTGTGCCTTCCCCAGCGTCCGAGTGCGGCGTAGATCAAGATGCACGACGCTATGACTAACACGCCAGTCAGGATTAACCAAGGCGCGCGGCCACTCAATGATAGCGAGAACGAACTCAACAGACAGTTCAAGGTAACGGACATCAGCACCTCGCTAACGCCGCAAGCCGGATTTGGCTGACATACCCATGTCACGCACGCCGGCGTCCGCACAAGCGGCGAAAACAGCGGCCGCGTCCTGGAGTGACGTATTGCCGTCACCGCGCACCAGCACAGTCAGTTCTGGCGTCTGTTGTAGTTCTTCCGCCAAACGAGCTCGGAGCTGATCCAGTGAACAGGTCTGTCCGTCAACCACGATTTCCCCGTCCGCGTAAACGTTGATCACGCGTCGTGCAGCGGCAGAGGGCAGCCCCTGGGCATTCCCCACTCGCGGCACCTCCAAGCGAATCTGTCGCTCCATCTCAGTGAATTGAGTTCCCGCCAAGAAGAAGATGATCAGCAGGAACAACACGTCGATCATCGAAGTCAGATTGAGTTCCGGCAAAGACTCCTGATGCATTTTTAGTGGCATCGCGCGATTCCTTCGACGAGCAAACTGAGTAATCTAAGCGACCAATTGCCACGGCGTCCTACGCGGCCTTCGCGCGAGCGGAACGTGAGCGTCGTTCCGTCCGCTCAACTCCGTCCGCTGGCTCCTTCCAGCCATCGGCGGCAATGGCGTTGACCACTTCTTGGCTCAGCGCGTCGATCTCCATCACCAGACGGTCGACTCGGCTAACGAAATACAAATGCGCCACCAAAGCGGGAATTGCCACCATCAGTCCGGCAGCGGTCGTCAACAGCGCTTGGCTGATGCCCGCCGCGAGCAGTTCGGGGCGTCCCATGGCATCAGATGAAACCACCGTGTTGAACGAACTGATCATGCCGAGCACCGTACCGAGCAGTCCCATCAATGGGCAGATCGTCGAAATGCCGTGGAACAATCGCAAGTAACGACGCAAGCCGTTGGCGACACGTTCTCCACTATCCAACACGGCCTGCTCAACTTCGACGCTGGTGCGGCCCCACTTCTTGATGGCCGCCTCAAACACATCGGATACCGCGCTATAGTTCTCTCGGCAAAGTTGAATCGCGTCGCCTTGTTGCAGCTCGTTGGTTTGCAATTGTTCGATGAAGCGTTTCACGAACGGACGCGGAATCACTCGGCTGGTGCGAAGACTGATGGTGCGTTCGAGCACGAAGATGCACAGCACGATGGAACAGGCACCGATGGGCAACAGAATGGGGCCACCGTCACGGATGACCTGTAACAGATTACGACTGCCGCTGGGTGGTGTGTCAGCTGTTGGCGTGGTGGACGCTTGCGTGGACCAGCCGGATGTCTCCGCACCTACCGGTGGCTGATTCCCGTCCTGCGCGGCGACATCAGCGCTGTTGCCAACCAGCAGCGTCAACGCCAGCAACAAAGTCATCGACAGTTGTCGCCCACTCATTAGGCCTCGCCAAATCTTCATGTTCGTCTCAGGGTCTCGTCGTATCGGTTGTGGCAGGTTCCGGAGGGTCACTTTGCCAAGACACTGGCAGTTCAGGTTCCGGCACGCTCCGCAGCTCGACACGAAGTTGCTCCAATTGTTTAGCGGCAGTTTCTCGTACTGAGTCGTCGTGTCCCGTCGTCGCAACTCGGCGGAACAGTTCGCTCGCCAACTCGATCTGCCCCAGCGCTACGTGACATGCCGCAGCACGCAGACAAGCCTTGTCATACAACTCCGGCACGACTTCCACACGAATCGCGGAGTACGATTCGAGCGCTTCGGCATATGCCTGCTTGTGCAGCAACAACTCGCCCAGCGCCCAATGGACTTCGGCAGTCAGGGCAGAATCTTGGTCCGTTGCAATTCTTTTCGCCTCGTGAATCACAAGCAGCGCATCAGCTTCTCGATCCGTTGCCGTCAGGCTCCGTGCCATCAGCAACAGGAGCTCCACACGAGTCGTCTGACTTTCGGTTTGCGGCAACAGCTTTGCGATTACTTGCAGGCAGCTCTCCCAGTCACCCTCATCCGCCTCGATTTGCGCAAGCCGCAGATCAATCCAGCGTCGCTGCTCTTCTGTTATCGGCAATCCAGCATCGTTGAGCGACTCGAGACGCTGTCGACTTGCCGGAAAATCTGCACTCCGATACGCGCAATCAGCCGTCGCCAGTTGCACGGCGACTTGCAATGACGCAGGCAGCTGCTGTGACAGCAACGCTTCGAGTACCTGTCGACCATCTTGCCAGCGTGACTGTGCCATCGCAATCTGTGCTTTCAAGAACAGGGCGTAGGGCCGGATACGAATATCGTTGTCGTCCGCGTTGCGGCTCAATAACTTCTCGATCTCTTGCATTGCATCGCGGTAATCACCACGCTGAAACGCCCGTTGAGCCAACCGATACGTCGCGTCAGCCCAATAAGGTGTCGTGTCGCCCGCTGCTTGCAACTTCTGATACGCAGCCAGTGCCGCCTCGCGCTGTCCAATTCGGTCCAAATTCCAAGCTAAGCGATAGAGCAACCGTGCGACTGCATCGGTCGGGCAAGGTTTAGCGAGTGCCTTAACGAGAACGTCAGCCGCTTGGGCCGGGTTGTCTTGCTCCAACAGTACCGCGGTGCCCCACGCCGCGCGCCAGGCTTGTTTCTCGTCAGGGTAATGCTGCAAGAATCGCTGATAGGCGGACAACGCGAGCGAATTCTTGTCGGCGATGCGATAGGCATCGGCGGCTGCCAGCAGTGCATCCGGTGCTCCTTCATGCGCCGGGAAGAGCTGTGCGAATTCGATCAGCGTCGGCGCGGCAGCAGCGTCGCCGGCCGTCTTTCGCAAACACCGGGAAACGCCCAGCAAGCACTCGGCACGGTCATCATCTTCGGACAGTGTTTGGAAAGCCCGCGAGTAGAGTTGCTCGGCACCGTGCCAGTCTTCGGCGGCCTCCAGTAGCGCTGTGAGTTGACGCAGCGAGGCACGATAGAACCAGACTCCGTTCTTGTGCGGCTCCCAGTTGCGCCAGATATCCGACGCCGCATTAATCTGTGTCCGGCGGGTCAATAGATCGATTTGTTTCCAGCGAATCCGATCGGCGAAGGTGGAATCATGGCGAACGGCCGCCAGCGCTTCCGCTAAGCTGAGCTCCGCCGAACGCAAATCAAGTAGCCGCATCGATGCCTCGGCACGTGCGTACTCGATCCGCGCCAACAGCGCTTTGGGAAGAGACGAAGTGCGAATTCGTGACAACACCTCGTCGGCCTGTTTGTTGTGATCGAGCGCCAGCAATGACTGCGCCTGACGATAAAGTGTCACCGCCCGCTCCGTCGAGGTCATCGTCGTGCGATGTTCGTCCTGCAGTACGACTTCGAGTGTTTCAATGGCCTCGGCATGATCGCCTCGCCCGGCCAGCGCGTCGGCCAGTGTCCGCAGAAAGGCACCTGATTGGCGTAACGTAGCGTGAGTTTGCCGCCACGCTGACAACTCTTGCGCCGCTTCCTCATAGTGCTTTTGTTCAATCAGAATCTGACCGATGCGCAGGGTTGCCAGTTCCGCGCGGTCGCCGTTGGACTGTCTCGTTAGCAATTGTCGGTAACGAGCCAACGCGACGTCGCTGCGGCCGGCCTGCCGATGATGTTCGGCGATGGCGAAAATCGCCCGCGCGGCCAGTTCGTCTGTGGACACGTCGCGTTGCAAATCGGCGACTTGCTCCAACCAGCGAATGGCTGCAGCGGATTCGTTCTGCTTGAGCAACGTGACGCCTTGCCAGTACATCCAAGCGGGTTCTGTGACGATTTGCGGCTGTGCCGCTTTGAGGTCAGCCAGTTGCGCCGCCGCATCCTGCGGTCGATTGTCAGCGAGCGTCAGCTCGACAAGTCGCATGCGGCACGTTTGGGCGTGCACACCTAGCGGGTAGCGACGCACGGCATCGCTCAGGGTGGACTCGGCTGCGGCTGGGTTGGCACCCGCGAATTGCAGAAAACCAAGGTAGGGCAGGGCATGCTCGTTCAACGCGTCATCAGGATGCGCGTCAATGAAATCACGAAAGCCACGCTCCGCCTGGATGGTCTGCTGCGCAAAATACAGCGACTCGGCACTACGGAACAATGCGCGTGCCGCCAGCGGATGAGCCCGATGTGCTTCTGCAAAGCTTTTGAAGCGAGCAGCTGCGCGTTCATACTCCGCCAACTGGACTAGCGACTCTGCCAAATAGTATTCGGCATCGACGCGCAACGGATGAGGAGGCCGTGCAGAAATCACCTTGACGAAAGCCTCGACGGCCTCGCGCCATTGCTCTGTTTGATAGTACTGGGCCGCTACGGTGTACTCGTCGCCAGACGCCACGTGTGACAACCATGTGACAAGCAGACCGAGCGCCAGCAGTCGCGTCAGCCGATTCATTGCCACTTGTTTCCCTGGCTCCAAAAAGTGTGTCGCTGGTCCAAAGACCGCTTGAGCCACGTGAGCGATACGAGGGCGATGGCTAGTAGCACCGCCAGCACAAGCGGATGTTCCTGCCAGCGACTGGGCTCACTGACTGCGACCGCCACGAAGGGCGACCATTTAGAACACGAACGAACGATCAAGGTCATCGCCACCGCCATCATTCCAGGTTCCTTCCAGGTCCACGTTCGGTACTCCGTCTATCGACCATTGAAATCCCTACGGCAAGAAACGTCCCCGTGCGCGTAACAACCGGCAATCCGCGTGTCGATTGCGTGACCGATAGGCTTTGCCAAGGTTCACAGAACTGCCAGCGAGATCGGTGATTGAAATCGCTGCGCGCAGCCTGCAAAATGACTGCCCTCCTATTTCTTCGTACGGCTGGTACAACGGATGAATTCACGCACAACCTCGTTCTTCCTGGCCGGCCTCTGCCTAGGCGTGCTGCTCAGTACGACTGGCTTCGCGCTCTATGTGCGGCAGCATGGACTACAAGCGGATGGTCAAACAACCGTTTTGAAGTTAGGGCACAGTCTCGATCAGAATCATCCGGTCCATCAAGCGCTCGAGTACCTAGCAGAGCAATTGCGGGAGACGTCGCAGGGCGACATGACACTCGAGATTTTTCCCAATGGCCAACTGGGATCGGAAACGGAGTGCATTGAACAGCTCCAGCGCGGCGCATTGGCCATGACGAAAACGTCAACTGCGCCACTGGAAAGCTTTGTTCCCCAGATTGCCGTCTTTGGAGTTCCCTACGCATTCCGGGACGGCGAACACTTCTGGCGATTCGCAGATAGCGAAGCGGGACAAGATTTGTTGGCGGCTGGCGAACCACTCGGTCTGCGTGGACTGTGTTACTACGATGCTGGCTCACGCAATTTCTACACCGTCGATCGCCCAATCCTTGCCCCCAGCGATCTGAACGGCTTGAAGATCCGTGTGCAACAAAGCCAAACCGCGATTGCGATGGTGGAAGCGCTCGGCGGTTCACCCACTCCGATTGCTTGGGGCGAGCTGTATTCGGCACTGCAGCAAAGCATGGTCGACGGCGCCGAGAACAATCCTCCTAGCTTCTATTCGAATCGGCACTTCGAAGTCTGCAAGCACCTGACAATGGATGAACATACGCGTGTGCCGGACGTACTGCTGATCAGCGCCCAAGTTTGGTCACGTTTGACACCACAGCAACAGAATTGGCTGCAGCAGGCCGCGCAGGCATCTTCGCAGTTTGAACGAAAGCTTTGGGCCGAAGAAAGCGCGCGGGTGCTCGATGCCGTGAAGTCGGAAGGCGTCACTGTCCACTATCCGGACAAAACTGCGTTTGCCACGCAGGTGCAAGCGATGCACGCCGGCTATCAGGGCAGCGACATCGGTGCGCTGCTACAAATCATTTCAGATATGTGAGCATTCGATGCGAACCGCGAGAATCATGCTAACCCAAGCGCTGGAGCTGGCCGTCACGGTTATCGTCGGCATCTTGGTGCTGGACGTCCTGTGGGGAGTGCTCAGCCGATTCGCCTTGGGACGCCCAAGTCCTTGGACCGAAGAACTGGCGACCTTCCTCTTGATGTGGGTCGCGTTACTGGGCGCGGCTGTCGCGCTGAGCCGGAAAAGCCACTTAGGCGTTGACTTCTTCGTGCAACAGCTCCACCCCGATGCGCAACGGCTGCTCGCCATTTGCGTGCAAGCACTGGTCGCATGCTTTGCGATATCTGCCATGGTCTACGGCGGAATCGTGCTGGTCCGCGAAACGCTACAAAGCGGGCAGGTAACGCCCGCCTTGGGCATTCGCATGGGGTTCGTCTACCTGGCCATGCCCATTGCCGGCGTATTCATCACGCTGTTTTCAATCGAACAGGCACTCGAGTTGATACGGGGTGATGCACCGGAAACGTCCTGCGATGTTGATGACCGTGCGAACGACCCGTGTCACGTTCCCAGTACCGATGCTGGTGAGACCTAAACGCGTGGAACCTCAAGTACTCATCCTGCTGATCAGCTTCGCCGTACTGCTGGCAATCAACACTCCCGTGGCGATCGCAATCGGGCTCTGCACACTGCTGGCACTCTTGTCATTGGGCGACGTACCTGCCAATTACGTGATTGCCCAGAGAATGAGCAAGGGCATCGCCAGCTTTCCACTACTTGCGATTCCGTTTTTTATTTTGGCTGGCATGCTGATGGGTGAAGGCGGCATGGCCCGCCGCCTGATCGATTTGGCTGGAATGCTCGTTGGCCGCTTTCAGGGCGGACTGGCCTACGTCAGCACCTTAACGTGCATGATGTTCGGTGCTATCTCGGGTTCCGCAACGGCCGCCGTCTCGTCCGTGGGCGGCATGATGATTCCGGAGATGGAACGGAAGGGTTTTAGCAAGGAGTTCTCAGTAGCCATCACCACCACAGCGGCCACGACCGGCCTGCTCATCCCGCCCAGTAACGTGATGATCGTCTACGCGGTTGTGGCTGGCGATGTGTCCGTCGCCGCCATGTTCGTCGGTGGCATTCTGCCGGGGTTGCTGGTCGGAGTCTGCTTGATGGCTGTCGTCTGGCTAGTTCAACAAACACGACGGACGCGAACGGTTACTCATCACGTTCCAAGTGAGATGAGCGATCAATCGACCGCGGTCGGTCTCCGCCGGGCGCTTTTCGGCGCCTTGCCGAGTCTGCTGCTGATTGTAATCGTCCTGGCAGGAATTCTCGGCGGCGCGTTTTCGGCTACCGAAGCCTCCGCGATTGCGGTGCTATACGCGTTTACGATGGCGGTGCTTGTCTACCGTGAGGTGGCTTGGAGGAGCTTGCCCGATATGTTGCTACGCACGGGCATCATGACGTCCGTCGTGTTTCTGTTGATCAGCACCAGCCAAGCAATGAGTTGGCTACTGGCGTACCAAAACATTCCTCAAAACATCGCCAACGCCATGTTGCAGGTCTCCGACAACCGCGTCGTGATCCTGTTAGTGATCAACGTGATCCTGTTAGTCGTGGGAACGTTCATGGACATGACACCGGCGGTCTTGATCTTCACGCCGATCTTTTTACCCATCGTCACGAAGCTGGGTATGACGCACGTTCAATACGGCATCGTGATGATCGCCAATCTGTGCATCGGTTTGTGTACGCCGCCCGTAGGCACTTGCCTGTTTGTGGGCTGCAGTGTCGGCAAGACGTCGATTGCCCGAGTCACGCGTTCCATCATTCCGTTTTTTATCGCGATGCTGATTGCGCTCTTAGCAATCACGTACCTGCCCGGCCTGTCACTGTGGTTACCCAAGTTCTTTCGCTTGGCCGTCTGATGCAAGCCCGTCCAACAATCGCTTGAGCAGCAGTTCGTTGACGCGACCACGAAATCGCACCTTGCCGTCAATCTCGACCACAGGCACACACGTGTTGAACTTCGCGCGCAGTTGTTCGTCGGCATCGATATCAACCAGCTTTGGCGACTGACCATAGCGACGTAAAAGATCGAGTGCGACGTCGCACAAATGGCAGCCGGTACGGGTGTAGAAGATGACTTCCGCCATGTTTGGCTCCTAGGGACACCTGTCGTTTGTCCCACCAAGCGGGCCCCAACACCACCCCCACCTTTGACGTACCCACCCTACTTTGGGTTAATTGTCCGACGATCATCAGGAAATTGATCTGTCTGGACACCTGGTCGCTGAGAACCCGTAGAAGCCGCAGAAAACCCACCGTTTCGACCCGTGGGCAGACGGGTCGGATTCGCGCAAGTGCAGACCAGCCAAACACCTGAGTGCGGTCGCAAGGCAACCAGTCCCATCAGGGGGAACCGCCACAGCCCCCTGGCCCCCGGGGGGATCAGGTTAAACTCCGTAAACCCCTATCAGAAAAGATCTTAGGAAGTGGGCTCTTGAATTCTGCCCCGCGCCCCGTCTAGCATGTCAGAGCCCACCGACGACGGACTTGCGGTACAATCAAAAGGTCCCCGCGTTGCCAAACTGATGAGTTGAATCATGTCACATCGTAACCACCAGAATCCATCGAACCGGACAGTGCGACTGCCGCAGAACCTGCCGCAGAACATGGTACAAGTGAAGCGAATTCGCCAAGGTGCGGCATTAAGTCAGCGAACTCGTGGCTTGGAGAAGAACGAACAGAGTCAGTTTGCGCCACCTGAGCGTTGGTATGAGTCGGATCCAGAGAACCAAGCCAAGCAACGTGCGAAGACATCGCGTGGTTACCGCGTTGTCGTTGAA
>JAGQPK010000669.1 GCA_020426755.1 Planctomycetales bacterium | reverse complement strand
GGTCGTGAGCTGGGAAGGCTGCCACGGGACGATCGACGACGAGTCCTTCATGACGTTCGTCGACAAGTTCTATCCGGAGGTACCTCCGTCCGAGCGATTGCGACGTCTCGAGAAAGGTTCGGAAGTCACCACGTGGCATGGGGCCGAAGATGCCGACGTGCAGATCAGCCAGGAGGGCGACAGCGCGGAAGCTGCGCGAACTGCGGATGAGTCTGGCGCAGCCAGTTCGTCGATTCGACGCACGGCGGCAGAAGAACCCGTCGTAGAAGGCGAAGTCGTGGACTCCGACGCACCCGCACAGTCGGTGGGTGGTGGCGATCCGCTGGCCGAGAACTGGCCGCTGGAGTTGCATCGCGAGAAGTATATCGATCCGCAGTTGCAGATGTACATCCGCCAACTGACTGTATACGATCTGCCTCCGCCCGCTGAGCGGTTGGGCAACAAGTTAGGACTGTTCTACACCGAGAACAAGTTCACGAACTGGGGCGGCAAGAACGAGAAGTGGATTCAAGGTCACGGTGATCAATGGTATTACGTCACGCCGGAGGGCGAAGTCTATCGCTGGCAAGGTAGCTCGTCGATCATTCAACCGGTCTGGACCGCCATCCAACGTGTCGTCAACGGTCCGTCGGTGGAAGGCGAGTTTGTGGCGTCGCTCGGCACGCTCGACGGGCCTTGGTACTACGAAGATCCGCACCGGCTCTCGGCGCAGATGTTCAAGACGGTCACGACCGGGCCTGGTGTCTTACACGAATTGACCAAGCCGGGCGGTGTGCTGGAGAACGAGCCCGAAAAGGCGATGAAGCGCCTCAGCGGATCGCTGTTCGGTCCCGACGGCAAGCAAACGTGCTTGGTGGTTACGTTGACGGATGCGGCCAAGCAGGACTTGCGGTTGGCTGTTGGACGTGGAATTCTTGGCAAGCCACAAGGCCGATTGCTGACGTTAGCTGAGGAAGCTGGTATTCACCCGCCGGCGCGGCCCGTGTTGGCGCCGCCGCCTTTGAGTTGGGTGTTGGCACAGGATGCCGAGCGAACGGGGCCGGTCATAAAACTCGGCGGACCTTCGGTTGATAATGTGGCGATCGACGAAGAAGGACAAATCACGCTGGTGCGGCTGGTGGGGCTCTCGCTGCTGGTCGGCCTCGGACTCTCCTACTTCAGCTTCCGTAGCATCAACGTCACGATCATGGTGTTCCTGGTCGGTGGTTTGAGCGCTCTGGCCAGCTTGTCGTTTGTCTATTGGGGCGGCACGACAGTCGACGCGGTGCTCATGTCAATGCCGTCGTTGATTTACGTGCTGGGCCTGTCCGGCGCGGTGCACATCGTCAATTACTATCGCGATTCTGTCGCTGTTGACGGGCTGAAACGCGCACCCGGTGCGGCCGTTAGTCACGGTTGGAAGCCGTGCACGTTGGCTGCTATCACGACAGCGCTCGGTTTGATCTCGTTATTGTCCAGCAACATCCAGCCGATTCGCAAGTTCGGGCTCTATTCGGCGATCGGTGTGCTCGCGACGCTGGTGCTCTTGTTCACTTACTTGCCGGCTGCTCTGCAAACTTGGCCGCCCCGACGCTTCGTCCGTCGCAAGCCGGGCGCTGCACTCAAGTCGGGAATGGAAACGCTGATCGAACGGATGTGGCGTCGCATCGGCACGATGGTCATCGACAATTATGTCTTGGTGATGGGCGCCATGATCCTGCTGATGTGTGGCGTCGGATACGGCATTCGCAAAATCGATACCGACGTCCAACTGCTGAAGATGTTCGACAGCGAGGCGAAGATCATCCGCGACTACACGTGGCTCGAGAAGAATCTTGGCAAGCTCGTACCGATGGAGATCATCGTCCGCATTGACGAGAAAGCGTATCAGGGCGAGACGTCGGATATGTCCGACAGCGACGAAGCCGTCGCGGCCAATGATGACGTCGAAAACGCAGCTGAGAACAATTCGACGGATGCCATCGCCCAGCATCCCTTGTCCTTCTTGGAACGCATGGAAGTCGTCAGCTACATCGAGGAGGTGTTGTCGCATCGCTTTGGCGAGACAGGGCAGCAAATCATTGGCAACGCCATGTCGCCCGTCACATTCGCCTATCCTCTGCCCAAGCCAGGCGCCAGCTTCCGTCAAGGTTCCGTGCGTGGTGGGATCAGCCGCCGGTTGGCAGCCCATCGCGACGAGTTCTTGCGGTCGGATTATTTGCGTGTAGATCCGGTTGACGATGCTGAGTTGTGGCGGATCAGTTTGCGATTGGGCGCCTTGAACAATGTCGACTACGGTGCCTTCGTCCACGATCTGCAGGATACGGTCGAGCCGGTCTTAGCAGCCTACAAATACCGCACGCAGATACTCTCCGCGTTAGCAGCACAGCGTGGTGATCAGGGAATTCGCAACGCGAAGGTCTATTTGGTTGGCGTACCATTTCTTGAGTCAAAAACGGCGAAGATCCCGGCGCCCGAATCTCCAGGCAACGCCAATCCAGGCGATGAGCCGAATTGGTCCGATACGGCAGTCTTTGCCAAGATTCTGGCGAGATTGTTGATCAACGCCGGCGTTAACTTGCGGGACTGGCACGATCCTCGTTATGAGTTGCCCGACAACTGGGGCGCGCTGTTGGAAGAACAGGATTGCGTTGTCGTCGTCGATCCGCGTGGCCCGTATGATCTGACTCAAGTTCAAAACCGCGCGAAGTCATACATCGACGCGCGTCACCATAGTTTCGAATCGCTCGACGGTACCGCGAACCAGCGGCACGAAGCAATTTCAGCGATCTACACCGGCTTGGTGCCGGTGGTGTACAAGGCGCAGCGCACGTTGCTTGACAGTCTGATCGTGAGCACCATTTGGGCGTTCGTGATGATTGCCGGCGTGATGATGCTAGTCGTTCGCAACGTGCGTGCCGGTCTAATTTCGATGTTGCCGAACGTGTTTCCCGTGTTGTTGATCTTCGGCTTTATGGGCTGGAGTGGCACGCTGGTAGATATCGGCAGCATGATGACCGCCAGCGTCGCGATGGGGATCGCGGTTGACGATACGATTCACTTTTTGACATGGTTCCGTCACGGGTTGGACGAAGGGCTGGACCGTCGGCGTTCCATCTTGCAGGCATACGAGCGCGTCGGCATGGCGATGACGCAGACGACATTGATCGGCGGTTTTGGTCTCTCGATCTTTGCCTTTAGCACGTTCACGCCGACGCAACGCTTCGGCACGTTAATGCTGTCGTTGTTAGCCGCCGCGCTGATTGGCGACTTGTTCTTCCTGCCGTCGCTCCTGGTGAGTCCCTTGGGCCGTGTCTTCGATGGACCGCGTCGCAAGTCGAAGCAAACGCCCACGGATCCGCCGGCATCTGGAATCGCGCGACCAGGGTTCGACGGACCCTCCCGCGTGCGTCCCTATCCAGTGTCGACTCAGTTGACACAAAATCGCTCGATCAATCCTTAGTCACGTTTGACTAGTTCGCGCTAAGGAGTTCGCGGTAACGCGCTAGCGTCGGTTTTGTCCCGGCGCTGAGCTACAACGTGACGAGAACCGCGGCTAACGCCCAATGGCACTCAGTTGAGATAACAGGGAATCGGCGCCGAACATAATTGGAATGTGTTCCGGGGCAACGCCCCAG
>JAGQPK010000668.1 GCA_020426755.1 Planctomycetales bacterium | reverse complement strand
TCGTGGGCGAAGAAGGCCTCTGTGCCGCTAACAACTTCGTGACTGTCGCCCGCCCCCTGACTCCCCCTCCCGTACTGCGTGATTCAAGGCAGTCGAGAGTTCATGGCGGGAGGGGGAACAGCGCGCGTGGAGCTCAAATGAGTGCCGATAGGCGACCGCCGCGGTTCTCAAACGAGCGGGATGCTCGCCTCAGACTTTGCGCGTTCGCTACAGATTCCCATCGCCGCGCCCGTCTGCGGAAAGTTTTTCGGATGAACGGAACGAAGTCGACATGCTGATTGCGCGAGGCGATGTCAAGAACCTCGATCGACCTGGCAGATTGGTCGAAAAACAGACTGTGACGGATCGCGGCAATCGCGTGCCTCTTCAATAGGCCCAGTATACGAGCCGCAACCGAACCTCTGGCCCTGTTTCGATCGAATCGCATGCAATCGCCGAACCACCTTCGCAGACTTGACAACTCGCGGCGAACGGCCCGCCGATTCCGAAGTATGGCGTGGTGGGCCGGCGCGTTCACCATTGGCGCTATGACACTATTTGCGACCGATGTCTCAGGGCAGCAGCAAGCTCAGTCGCCTGGTCGCTATCCGTTGCCATCGCGAATTGACCCGCCAGTGCCTTCTCTAAAGGCAATTCGAAATCAACTGTCGCAAGTCCAGTACACGGAATCCACGACAGAAGGTGATGTCAACGATTCTCACGACTTGGGTAGCGACCCACCCGTTCCTGAATTTGGCCGTGAACGTACCGATGATTCTGTACGGACGTACGCCGTGCGCGACCCCTGGTTGAGTGAAGGGGTTGAGTCATTACCGACGCCGACCGATGCGCCTCCTGAGGCGGTACTTTGGTGGGACAAGGACGTCTACGAACCGCTGCGTCAAGTGCCCGAATCGCTGCCGGTGACACTGGAACAGATTCTCGTCGCCACCCTGCAATCTTCTCATTATGTCGATGTGATCAAAGAGATTCCTCTGATCCGCGAGACGTCGATCATGGAGGCGGACGCTCAATTCGACTGGATATCGTTCGTCGAGACTCAATGGAACGATATCAGCCAGCCGGTCGGCAGCCGTTTGACGACGGGCGGCCCACCGCGATACCGCGACCACAATGTCACCGCGCAAGCCGGTGTGCGGCGACGCAATCAGACGGGCGGGCAGTTTGAAATCGGTCAACGGATTGGTCATCAAAACACGAATTCCGTCTTCTTCGTGCCGCAGGATCAGGCCACATCACGACTGACGATCAACTACACTCAACCGCTCCTGCGCAACGCGGGTCGCGCCTACAACACGTCGTTAACCGTCTTGGCTCAAATTGAAACGGCGGCTGCGCAGGACGAATTGTCTCGCAATTTGCAGGCCCATCTCGTGCAGGTGACTGAGGCCTACTGGGGACTTTATCTGGAACGCGCCAACTTGCTGCAGAAGCAACGCTTCCTGAATCGGGCTGCTGACATCTTGGAAGAGCTTGACCGGCGTCGCGACATCGACGCGCTGCAAAGCCAGATTGTTCGAGCTCGCGCCGCCGTGGCATCGCGACGCGCCGAGATCGTGCGTTCACGCACCGAAATACAGAATGCGGAGAGCCGACTCCGAGCATTGGTCAATGATCCACGGTTGGGGGACGGATTGATGCTTGAGTTGATTCCGCAGGATCAGCCTAGCACGCGTGCGGAAGAGATTGATCTGCGCTGGTCGGTCGAGACAGCGCTCCAAAATCGTCCCGAGGTCGGTCAATCGATCAAACAGATCCGCGCGGCCGGAGTGCGACAACGGATCGCGGAGAACGAGATCTTGCCGCAGCTCAATGCGATTCTCGAGATGTACGCGAGCGGCCTGCGTGGCGCCAGTAATCTGGGCGGATCGTTGACCGATCAATTCGCGACGGGTGAACCGAGCTATTCGGTTGGCTTGCAGTACGAGATGCCCATTTGGAATCGCGCGGCGAAGGCGCGATACAATCGCCGTCGCATGGAACTGCGACAGTTGGAGGCTCAATTCCGTGCCACCGCCGCCAATCTTACGTTAGAAGTAGAACGAGCGGTGCGAGAGGTGACGACAACCTATCAGGAGATGCTTGCCAATTTCGGCGCAATGCAGGCAGCCGATGCAGAGGTCAATTACATCTTCGAGCGTTGGCAGTTGCTGCCGGGCTCCGATCGTAATGCAAGTCTGCTGTTGGAAGACCTGTTAGATGCACAACAACGTTTGAACGCGGCTGAATTTGGCTACCTACAAGCTCAGTACAACTTCAACGTATCACACATCGCCTATCTGAAAGCTCTCGGTACGCTGCTGCAATCGGAAGGCGTCTCACTGGAGCGTTATTGTGCCTGCAATCTGCCGGGATTGAACTTGAACCGCGCGGAGTCAGCTAACTCGCCGGCCTTCCAGCAACGGGAAGTGACGTTGCCGATCGACAGTGCACCGGCAAGTATCGACGAAGATCGCAGCGTGTTGCGGAGGGTACCTACCAAACGCTAAGTGGAGCTCTTCAGCTTCCGGCCAACCCACAGCTCGAAACGCTTCCACAAATGGCCGCCAATCGATTCTCCGGCGGCCGCCAAGCGCACTTTCGCGAGCTCACCAGCGCGCACCTGATTGGCCACCCCTGCAGGCAGTGTGACAATTGCCTCGAAGTGTGGCTCGAGCAGCTCGAACGATTCCCGCGCAGATTCATCGTGGTTCGCAACAAACTCTACGGCTAATGGACCACCGTTGGGTGCGGCCAGGCTGGCATGTGACAACTGCTTGGTAGCGCGAGGGTTCATTTCCTTGAGGACCGCGCCGCAAATCTTGGTGGGACGTCCCTTGATTCTGACATTGGGTGACTTGCCAATCTGTTGTAGGAAAAAGTCGGCGTCACGCTGCGCAACGGTAACTACAATGGCCTTGCGGTCTTCGCGCCCAATTGACATCAGCAGGTCACCCTCGTGTAAGAACCGTTGATAGAGCGAGTCGAAGTCACGACCGATCACTCGACCGTTAACCGGTGCCACCACCTCAAGAGACGCAACTTTGTCCGCCAAGTCGGCCTGCTTTTGCTCGAGCGTATCCTGCAACAATTCCTCGTCATACATCTGTTCACTACCGGATGCATTTCGATGAAAGACCGCCTGCAAACTCTGGCGGCGAAGCTGTGACAGGTTAATGTCACGAGCTAGTTGTGACAAGTCTGAACGGAGTTGCGGATTTTCCAGCGTGGCGAGCGGTTCGCCGGCGACGACATCCACTCCGGGCCGCGTCGTAATGGAAGTGACGAAACCGGGAGCGGCGGCTCGGATCACACTGAGTGGTTCGTAATCCACGACACCGACTGCCACAACACCACCGGGCCAAGGAAGCAGGAAGCTTGCCGGCACCAATGCCAACGCGCCGCCGGCCAGCAAAGCAAACCGCCAGCGTTTGGGCTGCTCTGCGCCTTGGCCGAATATCATGTATCGGCAGAAGGCAATTGCCGGGACCAGAATCCACAGGGTGCCAATCATCAGTGAGATCACAATTCCTGCTCCGTGAAATAACGTCGCCGAAGTTAGCACGACACCAATGTAAAAGGAAATTCGCCACACCAGCGAGGCGAGCGCATAGGTCTTTGTGATGAGCAATTGCAGAG
>JAGQPK010000667.1 GCA_020426755.1 Planctomycetales bacterium | reverse complement strand
TTGGTTTTGAACAACCGTTTTCCATCGGCAGGACTCTCGACGGGCGGGCGCGGTATCAAGTGGATGGTCTCATATGATACCAGATGGCCGCGACAAAATAACCGTCGAATTGCTACGCTTTTGGAGTCCGATCGCGCCGCTATCGCTTGCCAGAAACGCTCGTCGTGTCGCGGCCGTTGAAATCTTGTCATTTCGCGATGACGAGCGTGGATGTCGTCCAATCGCCTAACACCTGCTCGGTGCTGGAGCGCCGACCCAAATTCAACCTGCTTGGCTAAGTTCACAGGCGATTGCCGCGTGATTACACTCCACGGTTGCCCGCAGAAATGTCAAAGTCGTGCATTCGCCAAAACGAACATTTTTCGTGCTCGTGAATTGCATCATCTCGCCTGGTCGATACGATCAGTGCTGCTGTCGGCAGTTTAGACGTAGTGAGATCGGAGCTCGGCGCAACCATGGGACTGTCGCGACTATTTAAGAACGTCACGATTCGCGAACTGCTCTTGCTGACCGTCGTGGTCGCACTCGTCGTGCATCTCCTGATTGACTGGGGCAGCGAACGAGCGCGTGTTCGAACGTTTACGGCGGCGTATTCGGACCTACAACGACAGATCACTACGTTTCGCGAACGCGAGCAAGCGTTGCGCGACTTCGAGATTGCAATCACAGCCGTAGATGATCCGACCGAAGCCGGCAAGGCGTTGCAGCTGGTAGAACAACACAACAAGCAGAATCCGAACCTGGCTTTCTGCATTTACTTTGAGCCCCACTCAAATCGCTGGTTCACAACATTCGTGAATCGTGGTACACGCTCGATTGGAGGCAGTTATTACGTATATGCTGACCCCAGCGATTCGCCATCCGCTTCTATTGAGTCCGCAGCATCATATGTCGAAATGACGACCCCTAGCAGAATCTATTCAGCTCTATTAGACATCGGCAGTCAACCGAGTTTGATCGAGTTCGATGAGGCCAACCGCAGTCTGGTCTATACAGTGCCGCTTGAGTTAGAGCTCGACGAACCAACGCTCCAATTCATCCAGCGACAAGTTAACAGTCTTGGCCGCCGGCAATCAAACCCACTCTACAAATCTTTGCGGACCTCGGGCCAGAATTGACTCAGCGAGCACGGATGCGATCGTTGACTAGCCAACAACTCAAATAGAAGGCCCGCACCTGAATGACAGCGTTCGGGTGCGGGCAAATTCAGCCGGTGATTTGGAATCTCATCAGACACCGGCCAAATAAGGGTCAATACCCGGCGGCAACAGCGTTGGGGTTCGCACGCGAAGAATGCGAGCGCGCGTGTTCCGCGGAAGCTCCGCGCTGGTCGGGAATCGTTTCGTCGTTCTCCGATCGCAGCATCTCAAGTAGCATGCGAAGACGCGCTTCCGTGTCGGCTGGTATTGAAAAGGTTTGCGTCATACTCGGTCCTCCATTGTTTGGCAAACTTAGGAAAAGTACACGAGTTGAAATGCGGGACTGCAAACGTCGGATCGTCGCCACGCCTTATCGTTCGTACGTGCCGATCAGTTCCGCCATCGAAAGAATGTGTCCCTCCAGTTGTGCAAGCACTTCCGACTTCGTTGATCCGGCTTGGCAGTTTATCCGACAATCAACCGCGTAAAGGCGAAAGTAATAGTGGTGTACTCCATGACCTGGCGGAGGCATGGGACCGCGGTAGCCGATCGTCGATCCGTCCGTCCACGTATTGGATCCCTGCTTCGCACCTGGGGGATCATCAAGAGTTGCCGCCGTCGCGACGCCCTCGGGCAGTCCACGTAGTTCGGCGGGCAGACTAAAGATTACCCAATGGACCCAAGGTTCAGGTGTGGGTGCGTCTGGATCATCGCAGATCAGTGCGAACTCACGCGTGTTTGCGGGCACATCGGTCCACGTCAATGGCGGCGAAAGATCAACTCCTTCACCCGTAAATTGAACGGGTATGGCTTCACCGTGACGGAACGCGCTGCTCTGCAGTTTCATTATCTAGAGCTCCCGCTCCGCTTCACACGAGACACAGTACGGTGTGAAGGGAATTGCAACCAATCGTGCGCGGGGAATCTCGCAACCGCACGACTGACAGATACCAAACGTGCCGGCCTCAAGTCGATGTAGCGCCGTGAAGGCCGCGCGGTGGATCTCCTCTTCGTTGTTCTCCAAGTACGCTTCCTTGGCCAACGATTCGCTAACGCCCTGATCATGTTCCCCAATGGCGTGCTCGCCAT
Source organism: Planctomycetales bacterium (assembly GCA_020426755.1). Classification (GTDB taxonomy): domain Bacteria; phylum Planctomycetota; class Planctomycetia; order Pirellulales; family Pirellulaceae; genus JAGQPK01. Next base: position 1,395 of record JAGQPK010000667.1, on the reverse strand, counting down.
GCAGAACAGTTTCACGCATTCGTTCGATCTCGGGCCTTGTCCGTTGGCAGAGTTTCAAGAGTTGCAGCCGGAACCGTTCGATATCTGTCGTCTTCATTGTCCAGGCCTCTGCAAAAGTCTCGCTACCACGGTCTCCCGGGCAACGACGTGTGCCTCGCGCCGAGGTCTAACGACTCACTCAACCCCGGCGCTGAGGGGTTATCGGACGCCTGGTGAGTACTGGGTGATGCCAGTCTTCAACTCAGCGCGTCAACTCAAAGTTCGGCTAAGGCCGCTGGGGCCTCTCGACGCACCAGCCGACCGATTTCGATGAACTCTTCACTGAGTAGATCAAGTACATCGTCGAGCGTCACCATGCCGACGAGTTTGCCGTACTCGTCAACAACCGGCAACCTACGATACGGTCCAGCTCGCATGTGACTTAGCAAGGTCTCGATGGGCATCGTCTCGGATGCAACTTCGAGCGCCTTCGTCATCACATCGCCCACGTGTGTCACGTTTGCATCCAAACCTTTGGCGACAACACGCGTCGCCAAGTCTCGATCCGTAATGACACCGATGGGTCGCGCGTCACCGTCAACGACCATGAGCGAGCCGACGTTGCGGGAATTCATCCGCTGCGCGGCGGTTTGCACCGTTTCGTGCGCGTCGGCCAAGTCGACCGAACGAACGCAGATTCTACCGGCAGTCATTTTTGCGGCTCCTTTGCTAATTCATGTTGTCGTTGACTGAGTTCCGAACGTCGAGTCAACAAATGCATATCAGGTACCAATTCAGCAAGGAATGATCCTTTCGGATCGACTACTCGGCCGAAGTCCAGCAAGACTCCGGCCTACTCAGTTCACGAAACGCAAATTGAGCTCTTGTCGCACGAAATCTCTTGGCGCATCTCCAGCCGAAAGCGTGCGTTGCCGCACTCATGCCGGTACGAATCGGCGCATACAATGTAATTGTCGCGAACGCGAATGAGCGGATGAAGCGCACTGGTTGTTGCAGAATTGCCTGATCGGCGTTCTGGCATGAGAATCGCATCAAATAATGTCTCATTCCATAGGAGTGCCTACTATGTCGTATTCCCGCGAAGACACGAATTTACGCATCGAATTGAACACGCATCAATGCGAGTTAACGGAGGCAGATATTGAGGTACTTGAGCGCGACATCGATCTGATTCGGGGCATGATTGACACGTTCCCCCGAGTTGACCTGCACATCACGATCGTGTGGCACGCGAAACCCCGCGACTATCATGTGAAGACAAGTCTCATGTTGCCGGGCCGGACTCTGTTCACTGGAGAGAGAGGCACACAAGTCCACGATACGTTTGAAGCGTGTATTCGCAAGCTTGGCAAGAAACTGAGCGCCTACAAGCTGAGCCTGCGGGGGCAAGCTCAG
>JAGQPK010000666.1 GCA_020426755.1 Planctomycetales bacterium | reverse complement strand
GCTATTTCTAACGACGTGGATGCGCGCGAAGTGGCAGTGGATCGCCGGCACGACGCTGTTGATTCCGCCATTGGCGTATGGACTCTTCGCCCATTTATTGCGTGTGCCGTTGCCACAAGGCTGGTTGGGATGGTGACATGTACGAAGCACTGAAGCTCGCACTACAAAACGTCTTCGACTGGCAGGTGCTAGGAATCATCGGCCTATCGTCCACCTACGGTCTGTTCGTCGGTTCGATTCCGGGGTTGACCGCCACGATGGCCGTTGCCTTGATGGTGCCGTTGACGTTCTTGCTTTCCGACGTCCAAGCGATCGCCGCCATCGTGACGACCGTCAGTTGCAGCATCTATGCGGGTGACATCCCTGCGACACTCGTGCGCATTCCGGGCACACCCGCGTCGGCCGCCTACGCCAATGACGCGTACTCACTTACTCGCCAGGGTAAGCCCAGTTTGGCGCTGGGCATCTCTCTGGTGTTCAGTGTCTTGGGCGGGCTGTTTGGCACGTTGGTACTGGTTGTCGCCGCGCCGCAGTTGGCAAAGTTGGCAACGCAATTCACCAGCTATGAGTATTTCTGGTTGTATGTGTTGGGACTGACGTGCGCGGCCATCGTGTCAGATGACTCACGGCTGAAGGGAGCCTTCTCATTGCTGCTGGGGTTGCTCCTATCGACTGTCGGTCTCGGCCCCGACTACGCGGCGCCGCGTCTGACCTTCGGCTTTGATGAGCTGCTGAGCGGCGTCAATTTCATTCCCGCCATGATTGGCCTCTTCGGCATTTCGGAAGTATTACGCAACACATTGCGTATTCGTGAGGAGTCGCAGCAAGTTCCTCAAGCACCGACAGTTCACTCGCCCCTACATGAAATCCGCACGGCGGTGCTGCCGCTGGCCGCACGTCGCTGGCCCTCGCTAGTTCGTAGCAGCTCGCTGGGTGCGATCATGGGCATGCTGCCTGGCGCAGGTGCCGATATCGCGGCTTGGATCTCCTACGCGGTATCCAAGCGGTTTTCATCGGACCCGCAGGCGTACGGCAAGGGAAGCGTGGAAGGCATCGCGGACGCAACAGGCGCCAACAACGCGGCACTCGGTGGGGCCTGGATTCCGTCGCTCGTTTTCGGCGTTCCCGGCGATTCGGTCACCGCGATTGCGATCAGCGTGCTGCTGATGAAAAACATCCATCCGGGGCCAGAGATCTTTGACGTAGAAAAGCATCCCAAACAGGTGGCACTCGTGTACTCCCTGTACTTGGTGTTCATTATCTCCAATCTGATTCTCATTCCGTTGGGAATGCTGGCGATGCGCGGGGGCACGGCCTTGATGCGCATACCGCGTAGCGTCTTGCTGCCCGTGATCGTGCTGTTCTGCGTCGTAGGATCGTTCGCCTTGAATTCCAGCTACTTCGATGTCGCCCTAATGATCGCCATGGGCGTCCTCGGCTTCGGCTTGGAGCTTTGGCGAGTCCCATTGGGACCGATCGTGCTGGGCATCATCCTGGGAACGGAACTGGAACACAAATTCATTCAATGTGTTTCGAAGTCTCGTGACCCGATGCTGTTTGTTAGCTCCAAGATCTCGCTACTGCTGGCAATGTGCTGCGTCGCACTTTGGATCGTGCCGTCGCTGATGACGCTGCTACGTCGGAGAAGGGAGAGGATTTAAGATCGAATATCGAATATCGAATGTTGAATATTGAATTGGCTTGGATAGTACGGACCGCTTCAGCATTCGAAATTCAGAATTCAACATTCAACATTCGATATTCGCTTCACTCTTTGAACCGGTAGCCGACGTATGGAACGCTTTGCACGTAGTCACTGAAGAGACCGAGCTTTTCGCGTAGTGTCATCACGTGCCGATCGAGTGTCTCTTCGGTGACGGGATGTTGGGGCGAATTAACGGCAGCTACGATCTGCCGCTTGGTAAAGGCCTTATACGGTCGGTCCGACAGAAACTGCAGAATGCGGTACTCGAGGTAGTCGAGCGAGATGGCTTGGCCGGAAAGTTCGATCAGATAGCCAGGTCGCGGCGTCGACTGTTCACGTTTCTGTCGCTGCCGGCGATTCTCTTTTCGGAAGTCGCCCCAGTCATCTTCCGCTTGGAACCCCGCTTCTTGTGACTCCGACATCACTTCCACCTACAAACAAAGATCCCGTGTCCGAACAAGGATTGCGTTTCGGCATGCCGTCAAGTAGACTCGGCTTTCGGCAGAGGAACAGAGGCCCGTCGACCATCTCATCATATGACGAAGCTCGACTTTGTGCAGGGCGAAATTCTACTTGAGCATTAGCGTGTCTGACAGGACTGAGGCATTCAGGGCTGGCAACACTGGCAAGTAGTCTAATGTCTTGTGGTATCGAGTGAACGAATCGGCGTCACACATTGGACACTTGCTGCGCTGATCCTCTCGCGCCATCACCCATTGATGAACGGCCGTAGAGCGAAGGATCAGACAGGATGCGATTGAGTGACGACGCGCACGGACTGCGGTCGGCGATGAAAATGTGTCATTGGGTTCAGCGAGGTGTCGGCCGGGACACACTCGGGCTGCTGGCCATTCTTATTCTCTCGGCATTCTTCGCTGCCGAGCTACCCGTAGCTGCCGACGACTCGGTTTCCATCTATCGATCCGCGCACGTTGAGTTGTACACGGACATGGATGCGACCCGCGTCAAGAGTCAGCTCCAGCGGATTGATCGAGTGCTGGAATTCTCACAACGCTATTGGCAACGCCCGCTCGTTGGTCGAATTCGCTGTTATTTGGTGAATGACTTGGCAACGTGGCGGTCGTTTGATTTTCCGGAACCCACCGCAAGACGTGTGCTCAGACGCATTGGCGGCGGCACGAACCTCGAACGTCAGTCGGATGGAAAAGGAAAATCTCAGGCCGTTGTCTACGCCACGACGGAACCGGGCGTGTTGGAACACGAAGTTGTCCATGCGTATTGCTTTCAAACATTCGGACACGGCGGCCCTGCGTGGTACCGAGAAGGTATGGCGGAGCTCATCGGACAACGACTCGATACTGACCCAGGTGCGCCGTGCCGCGCTAGTACGCTCCAGTTGCTACGTCAATCGTCGGGCTACACGCTCGCTCAGCTAACCAAACACGAAGGCGACTTCACTGCGGCTCTAAAAAACTCCGCCGGGCGACATGCTCAAACGCAGGAGAAAGCCGCCATACGAGTGTCGCTGGATGATGACAACACAATGGCATTGAAAGTGGGCATCGAGCCACAGACGTGGAGCGACGATGATCACGCCGCATTGCAGGCTGCCCGTATCGATTACGCTTACAGCTGGGCCGCCTGCTATTTTTTGAGCCAACATCGGAGTTATCGCGAGCGATTTCGCTGCTACGGCCAACACGTGATGTGCGGTGCCAAGATCAGCTTGGCCGATGCATTCGGAGACGCCACGCCACAAGTCGAATTCGAGTTCGCACAGTTTCTCAATAACATTGAAGCGGGCTATCGCGTCGACCTTTGTCATTGGCAATGGCACGAAAAACAACCGGCTCGGCCACTCGAAATCGGCGCCGCGCGCGTCGTTCAGGTACGGTCGGCACTCGGTTACCAACCTGCTGGCGTGCAGGTCGAGTCCGGCAGCCAGTATCGGATCTCGGCAA
>JAGQPK010000665.1 GCA_020426755.1 Planctomycetales bacterium | reverse complement strand
CGGCCATGACGCGGCGAAGGCGAGAACAGTGGAATGCGGAATGATGATTTCGGAATTGTGAATATTGAAGTCTGACTCCGTTCATTCCTCATTCCGAATTCCGAAATCCGAATTCAGAAATCGGCTCGCTCCCCCTCCCGGACTGCAAGCCTAAAGGCAGTTGCAAACCGTTTGCGGGAGGGGGAACAATACGCGACGTGCGAACTAGCAACGTCCCGCAAAATCCATTCAGCGATCGGGATGGGGGGAGGCCTCGCGGACTCCCTCCTCCCACACCACCGGGCATACGGGTCCGTACCACGGCGGTTCGGCTGGTTAAACTTTGGTTTCAGGGGACTTGAGAAGTAACGGGACGCCCACACACGGCAGACCTCCCAGGTTAAGTTCTACAACTTTCGCCGCGCACCCGCCGGATCTACTGCACAAGCCTTTGATGGATGGAGGACTTCGTTGTGTTTGGCCAACTCGTCCCGCTTGCACCGCCTACTATCCGATTCCTGTACGTCAGGTCGCGGCTTTGCTACACGCTTCCTTCAGACCCCACCTCACGATGACGCCCTTGCGCTTCGCTAATCCTTCACCTCCATCGAGTTGGATAAGGGACTTACACCCTCCAGTTAAAGAACATGCCTGGCAAACCAAAAAGAAACGGCGGATCGATGATCCGCCGTTTGGTGTGATTCGAATTGTCGTGGCCGTCGTGCGTTACTTACGACGTCGGAAGCCCAGAGCCACGATGCCGACGAGCATGCTGACGAGCGATGCGGGTTCGGGTACCGAGAGATAGCTGTCGGGCAAAGTGCCGAGCAACGGTCCCGTGCCGCTCGGATCCGTCATATCAAGCGCCTTCCAATAGTTCGCACCCGGCAAGGTGGCAGGCACTTGCTGCCCCGCGACCAAACCAGTTTGCGGGATGTTGATCCACAACTTGCCATGATCCGGATTGCGAAGTTCTAGAGTGATCGTGTCAAACGTCGGCCAGATCTCAGCGTCGTACATGTCGAACACAACATCGGGAGCACCGAAGCCCGACACCATGGCGCTGAAATTCGACGAGGTCGCCAAATATCGCGTCGATTCGGCGTCCTGATACCAGGGTGTGTCCGCCAGTGTGAAACTGCCATCCCCAATCACGGTGAAGACATTGCTGCCTCCATCGGTCGCCTTATTGAAAGTGATCGTCGAAGCATCCGCTGCCGTGACCAGAGCCAGGACGACAGCCAGGCTCAACAAACTTCGCAACATGTTGTCATCTCCAGTGGTAGATTGGCGACACCGGCCGCCGAGAGTTCTTTTGAACAGCACCCCTGTCGTGAAAAAGTACTACCTCAGTACGTCTTTCACTTAGATTAAACTCGATCCCCCACCATGGCAATTCTTTGGAAGCAAAAAAACAACGAATTGACTTCCAAATCCTACATAAATTCAAGGGCGTCTAATTCAGCAAACAAATCGTCTCGAAGAAAACACAACACGTTGCGTCAACGTGCCACATCATTCCGTTTCAACACGTGAACAGTGGCTACGTTTCCATCGACTCGCTGCGATACAACTGGCTGTGACCAGACCGAGCAACAAGCCTGCGGATGGCTCGGGCACACCGGCGACGTTCAGCGTGGCACCCGTGCGAAATCCTTGCAGATAAGATGTGTTATCAAGCGGATCGACGAGTGCCGAGTTGCGCCAGATCGAAACGGGCACCGGCGGATTGGTCAGTGGTCCCAGTGACGGAATGGGATTCGGATAAAGCGGGAGTCCCGCAGCCGGAAAAATGAATTCGAGAAAGCCGTACTGATGTGCCGCGTCGTAGAGCAGCAACGAGACTTGCGTCGGCGCGACGAGTACACGTTCTGCTGTGAATGTCACCGCACCAACTCCATTCCCCGCGATGACTGACGCCGAGAAAGTGGAATTAGACGGAATTGCATAGAAGTCGATGGTCCCAATTGTCCGTTCGTAATTCGTGGTGAATGTCGCCGGCCCCGACATCGTGAGCGGTGCGCCGGCAGCAAGATCTCCTGCATCGAACGTGTGTAAGTCAGCTTGGCTGGAACCAACCAGCATGCACCACGCGACGGCTGCCGCGCAAAGAGTCCTGGCGATCATGTAAACCTCCGCCTGCAAACGCTGTGCAAAGCCAATCGCTGAAGTTCGCCACAATGGCACTCAACTGAGTTTCGTGGTAGGGCACTCATTCGACGTGCCATCTGGGCCAACGGCCCGTCAATTTGCACGTGCCTTGGCAGCAATCGGTCAGTCCGTTGGCCCTATTTTCCTTCGTCGTCATCGGATCCCAGCCCTACGGACTGGTCTGGGCAATCGGCTGGGGCGTTGCCTCGGAACACACGCCGACACGAATCCGCGCCGGTGCCACGAAAACGAAACTGAGTGCCACTAGCTAATAACCGAAGCGCGTTTGGCGAACAGCTAGATCCAAACTCGCGGCAGACTTTGCAGGCCGACTTCGGCGCACAAACTGACGCTCACTTCACCATAAGTTAACGCGGTGAATCGGCAATTTCGCGAGTTGTTGTGAGTCGAGGAAACTCGAGAATGCGCACGTTTTATTCGTTGTGCGCGCCACACAAATCGCAGCTGCGAGAGTGCGTGTCTACTTTCGCCAGTGTATTAAATGAGCGCACGAAAAAAGGCAGAGCAAATCGCCCTGCCTTTCTTCGTGATCGTGTTGTGAGCAGTCGCTACACTAGGCAGCAACTTGTTCCGTTGACTTGCGGCGACGGAAGAAACGGCCGACGCCAATCACACCGGCAACCAAACCGCCGAATGCGAAAGCCGAAGGTTCCGGAACTGCAGCGGCAGTAAGCGTTGCGTTTGCCAATGTGCCAAAGGCCACAAAGGATCCGCTCTGCGACAGCACCCAAGTCGTAGTGGGCGGTGCGACGCTGGAAGGAACAGTGCCGTTGGGCGTGAAGCTACCCGGCATGACGACATCCAGGAGGTATGTCGGGTCTGCCGCCGAACGCATTTCGATTGAAACCTGCGATGAGGTTACCAAGAGCTTTGTCGCGTCGAATGTTAGCGGAGTTCCGGTCACATTCGCGCTGAAGGTTGTGGAAGGCGAGATCGAGAAGTGATCAATCGGCGGGCCGGCAATCAAAAGGCTCGTCACGTCGATGACACCAGTCGGTCCACCAACGATTGAAAACGTGCCGCCTGAACCACCGTAACTTCCGGGATCAAACGTGTGCAACGACGCATTTGCGACGGTGCTGAGCGCCAGCACAACTGCCAGACTCAAGAGATTTCGTAACATGGATGTTTCCTCGTAAGATGACAACTTCATCGTAATCAGTTGCTAACACTCGTCGCCCATTACGATCCCAGTCAGCTCAATAGCGTGACAACGAATTCAACCCGGACGATGGGTTTTAGTCTAAGTAAAGACCACCGTGCTTGCAATGATTTCGCCCTGGGTAGTTTGGAAAAATCATATTCAATACCGCGGTCTGTAACGCCGCTGCGATGTGGCGTTCAGGACTTTGTGCACGCCTACTGTCTCCGCAATCCGCAGGCCAGCGCATCGTCGATTTGAGTGCAAGTGCCAACCAGCGCGCCGTTGATTCCACTTAACACGAGTTAACTCGCCCAGGATTTGGCACTTACGGCGTGCCGCCAGGGTTGAGGA
>JAGQPK010000664.1 GCA_020426755.1 Planctomycetales bacterium | reverse complement strand
AATAAGAATGGACAACTGGAGAAATCCGAATGGGGTGATCGGGCTGATCGACTGGCTGCCGCCGACACGGATAAGAATGGTGTGATCACGAGTGCCGAAATGGCCGCCAGCTTTGCCGCGATGCGCAACGGTGGAGGAGGCTTTCGTGGTCGTGGTGGCGACAACAATGGTGGACCCGGTGGTCCTGGCGGAGGCCGTGGTGGTTTCGCGCGAGGTGGCGACAACAACGGTGACCGTGGCGGTCGCGGGGGCTGGACACGCGGTGGCAACGATGGTCCCGGTGGGCCCGGTGGCTGGGGAGGAAGGGGCGGATGGAATCGAGGCGGCAACGATCCCAATCGCCGTCCAGGTCCGGGCAACAACACAACCGAGGTTGTAGCGAAGAAGTCGTATCGCTTTCCCACTCCAAGCGAACGGTTGGAGTCAATGTCGAGCGAAGTGCGCGACTTGTTTGATCGCCTGGATACAAATCAGGACGGACAGATTGAGATGTCCGAGTACTCTTCCAGTTGGGACGCAGATCGTGTTGACGAGTTCTTCTCGTATGACCTGAATGCCGACGGTATGATCACGCCCAAAGAGTACGAGAAGAGTCGCAGCTCCGATTCATAGCACGATTCGCTGCATCTTTATCAGCGACGATCTTGGAATTGCAAAGCCTGCGCGGCAATCTCAAAGCCAACCTTAGCATTCCAGTTCGCGAGCAACGATCGATAGACGGGGCCCGGACAACTCTTGCAGGTGCCGTCGAGCGATTCGACGGGCAGCAATGCAAAGGGCGTGCTGCTCAATAGGATCTCGTCCGCGTCAGCGAGTTCAGTGAGCGTGAGATCACGTTCACCGAACGACAACTGACACTCCGTAGCGAGCGAGCGTACAAACGCCAAGCTGACGCCCGACAACACACGATTCGTCCTGGGCGTTACGAGTCCTTCGCCAGCAAAGTGCGCGATCACATTGGCGGTCGGAGTCTCCGCAACGCAGCCATCTTCATGCAGGAGCAGTGCGGTCGCTTGCTTGTCTCGTGTCCTCACTTCTTTGGCCGCCAGATAGTAGTGCATTCGACTGCGACATTTCAGATGGCTTGGCCACGCGGCAGGCGACACCTGACGGATGGTCGAGCTGAGCAGTGGCAGGCCGACTTCATAAGCACCGGCCCACAGCCGAAAGGGCAGGGGATACGTGTGAACGCAAACTGTCGCGTGAGCATCGTCGTCGCGCGCATACAGTGGATACAAACCAGGTGTTACAAACACGGTCACACCCAGATCATCGAGCGGGTCGAGCTGCTGCCAATTGTGTGTCACCACGCGTTGAATCGCGCCGACCAGCTCGCCACGATCAGGCACCTGTTCCCATCCGAGCCATCGGACCGCTGCGAATAGCCGATCCAAGTGGGCATCGACCTGAAAGGGAACTCCGCCGAAAGTGCGCAGCTGCTCGCTAATCGTGATACCTTGCAGAAATCCCGCGTCACCAACGTACACGTTGGCCTCAGCAGCAGGAATGTCGCGGCCGTTCAGGTAAGCAATGAGTGACATCAGACGCCGCGCGGTTTAAGATTGCGATCACAGTGAGGCAGGCACCACAGCGTGGTCTGCAATCGTAATCGCCGGGGTGACTATCCGTTGCCGAATTGTATTCATGATACCCGGCGAGTCGAGATATCTGGAGAGCGAATGCGTGTGCCCCACAGATCGAGACGCATCGTACTGTCGAAGCACCATGCCCGGCGCACCACACTGGCCAGCATTGATGCCCTGAAAGCCCAATGCTTCCGGCTTTCCCGATTTGGAAACAAGATCGAAGTGCTTGAGCAACGGATCTCGTCGATTGTAGTAGCTAATGACTTCCTTCGATTGCGCGAGTGCCCGTCCGTGTGCGCCGTGGGGCAACAACCACTGCCGCGGCAGTGCAGCGGCTAACAATGCCACACGGGGGTGCACCGTTGAGCTGGGATCGATGGCAAGTTGATTGCCGCAAAGTGTGCCGCCTGCTAACAAATGCAAGGCACCCATTGCTGTTCGGGCACCAAAGCTGAAGGCCACAATGCTGACATCCGCATCACCTGGATGGTCCGCCAGAAAGCTGCCGAGATAAAACGATTCCGCGTCGGCTCGATCAGCCTTCACGCGCGCATCTCTTAAAAGTCCTGGCACGCGATCGCTAGGCCAGGACCAGATGATGAACCTCATCGCAGGATTCGCGCACGAGATCTCACGATAGACATCAAGGCCTTGCTCTTGGGCGGATTCAGCGGTCTTGCGATTGCCGTGAATGAAAACACTCGTATGAGTCGTCGCAGGCAATGTCGCTAGATATTCGGCACGCGAAGAGTGCACAAAGGAGCGACCGTTCCAGCGCGAGTATGTTGCGTGGGCGCAAGAACGGTTTTGCCCGTAGGGGCACGCCAACCCACGAGTGCTTACCAGCCACAAATCGCCGCAAAGGGATTCGACCTTCTGTTTACGCGACGAATGCGAAGTCGCAGCACGTAAGGACGCGCAACGAGACGGCGCAAGCGTAGATGCCACGGTGAGGGCAACAATAATCAGGAAACGGATCGTATTCACGGCCAACGTTCTCCAGCGGCCATTGCCGCTGAGAATAAGTGGGGCTGATCGATTCTGCTTCCTGCGGACCTGCTCAACTCAATCCGTGATGAGCACTTCAATAGGCGATCGCGTAGTGCTATGTAACGTGCAAGCTCACAGACGCTATCGCCCGTTGAGTATCGACGAAGGTCAACAAGCACATGAGCTGAAATTCCTACTGGCTGAATAATTTTTCATCGGCGTCACGTTAAGTTCGCGCATGAAAGTGAGCAATGTTGCAAATTGTGCACTGGAAAATTTGCACCTGAAATGAGGTGGGTTAGAGTTTCCTGGCGTTCCCAACCTGTGGAACTCTCGCCATGGAATAAATGGAACAAGACGGAGATTATGGAGATGAGAAGGCAGTACCTGATATGGATGCTGTTGGTGCTGATTGTGCCGTCAGCAGGTTGCCAAAGTTGTCTAACGCGATGGCGCGGCGCGCGTTGCCGCCCCTCATTTACATTGCCTTCCCTACGCGGCGCGCGGCCTCAAGCCGAAGCACCGTGTGCAGACCCCTGTACCACGTCGGCAACTGGTTTTGCTCCAGCGGTCGATGCCTACGCGCCGTACGTGCAACCGGGGTCGGTCCATGTGACGGAAGGAGTCCCAATCGACGGCAGTAGCGGCGGGATTATTTCCGGCCCAATCGAGCAGCCATATACGACCAATCGCCCGATTGTAAGCGGGACGATCATTTCGTCCAGTCCCGTCCCGGCCGATGGAAATGTGATGACGGTCCCTGGACCGGAGCTCGGCCCCGTGCCAAGTAACTAGCAGCAACACGTGACGTGACCGCAACAGCTCGCGTCACCATCGTCTTCCCACCAAGCTCGCCTGCCGGAATCGCCATCGTGGCGGCATACGGCAGGCGAGCTTTTTTGCTTGTAGGTCCGCTGATCACACAAATGTCGCCGCGTCTATGCCAAAGCAGAATCTACGTTTGAGGGCCCATTCGCCAACCATCGCAAAGAATCACCCATGAAGCGCGCACTGCCCATAATTTGCGGTCTGTTTGTTACCGTCCTAGTCATGACTGCTGTGGGTGCGCCGA
>JAGQPK010000663.1 GCA_020426755.1 Planctomycetales bacterium | reverse complement strand
GTTTGCGGTTAATTCATGGTTTGGCCGAGAGTGATGGGCGGCGAGTCGGGCAACTGCGTGGTGACCAACCGTTCGGTTCGATGGAAGAGTTCACGCAACGGACCGGCTTAAGTCGCGCGGTGATCATGCGACTCAGTCAGGCCGATGTGTTCGCTTCGCTGGGACGTAACCGGCGTGAATCACTGTGGGAAGCCTTAGCGCAGGAGAGAATATCGAAGCAGCCGGCAGCCGCGCGACCGTTGTTCGCTTTGCTGACACCCGAAGATGATCCGCTGGCTCCACTGCCGGAACCGCAACCGCTGGAGCAGGTCTTTGCCGACTACGATGCGACCGGTCTCTCGCTCAAAGCACACCCGATCAGTTTCTATCGCTCAGACTTGCAGCGGTTGCGCGTGATCCCGGCCGATCAACTGGCAACTCATGCCCACGATTCGCGCGTGCGTGTTGCCGGTTTGGTCCTGCTGCGACAGCGGCCTAGCACTGCCAAGGGAATTACGTTCGTTACCTTGGAAGACGAGACCGGCACGATGAATCTGGTCGTCCATCAAAAGACGTGGGAACAATACTACGCAACCGTTCGCCGAAGTCCCGCCTGGTTGGCCGAAGGTCGCCTGGAGATCCGGCAGTCCATTATTCACATTGTGGTGCACCGCGTGCAGGATCTCGCTCACCGTTTGAAGCAGTTAAACTTGCGGTCACGCGATTTTCGGTGAACGAGCTCTCGCCCGCTGCGCGCACGTAGTACGCGCGTGCGCGCGTATTACGCCGCAACGCGTTAGCGTCGGTTCCGTCCGGTCGCCGAGTCCCATCACAACGAGAACCGCGGCTGGCGCCCAATGGCACTCAGTTTAGATTTCAGATGCGCTGTTCCCCCTCCCGCAATTGACTGTCAACTGTCTTGAAACGCGCAGTACGGGAGGGGATTCAGGGGGAGGGCGACAGTCGCGGAGCTGGAATTTGCACAAAGTTCCGCTTCGGTCGCAACGAGCTTCACTGACTTTCAGCATCTAGTTGAAGTGACGCAGAGTCCGTTTGGGTTTCCTCCCCCCAAACCCCCTCCCGGTGTCGCATTGCGCGACGTGGAGACCATCGACGGGAGGGGGAACAGCGCGCTTGTTCTATCGCAAAAACTCAACTGAGTGCCATTGGGCTAACGCCGGCGAACGCCTTTCGGCGAACTAAGCGAGCAGTGCATGTCCCACAAGCGAGCATCCGACGGCACTTCGTAGCGAAAACAAGCTTGCTCAAAGCCGCCACCTCCGGGAATTTCTCCACAGCGCCCGATCTGTCCGACCTCACTGCGGGCACGTATACTGACGCACGACTGTGAACTGACTACGGCACGGCGCCAACGACGTTGCCAACCGACGCGAACGCGTGGCGGCGAACGTCAGATCGATGACAATCCACTCAAGGTTTCAAAGACTAGATGGAGGACGAACGGTGCGATATCCGATCATCGCGACGGTCTGTATTTTGGCCGTCAGCCTGACGCTCAGCGTGGCGCATGCTGCCGAGCGGTCACTTGCGACTCTGCTCAGCGAACTGCAACAACTCGATCGTCTGGCACAAGGACATGACCAGGCGATTGAGGCTTGGCAGATAATTGCGAAAGCCGATGCCCAGGAGATCCCGGCAATCCTCGCCGGCATGCGTGACGACAATCCGCTGGCCAACAATTGGATTCGCGCAGCCGTTGACGCGATTGCTGAACGCACGCTGCAAGACGGTCAGCCCTTGCCAACCGAAGCGTTGGATGCGTACCTCATCGACACGAAACACTCGCCACGCAGCCGTCGCTTAGCCTTCGAATGGCTGACGATTGCGGATCCAACCGCACGCGATCGTTGGATTCCACGTTTGCTGGATGACCCGAGTCTCGAATTGCGGCGCGAGGCTGTGGCCTGGAAACTCGAACAGGCCAAGTCGGCGCAGGAGCAATCAAAGCCGGCGGAAGCCAAAGCTGCCTACGAGGTCGCGCTACGCAGTGCTCGGGATCTGGATCAGATTCAAGCGGCGACCGAAGCACTGCGCAAGCAAGGCGAGACGGTTGATCTACCGACTCTGTTCGGATTTCTCACCTCGTGGTATCTGATTGCTCCCTTCGACAACACGGATACCAAGGGTTTCGATGTCGCTTATCCACCCGAAGACCGCATTGATCTTGGCGCCAGCTACGAAGGCAAGGACCAACAGGTGCAGTGGCAACAGGCCACGACGGAAGACGAATACGGAAAGGTCGATTTGAACAAGCTGCTGGCCAAACATAAAGGTGCGATCGCGTACGCAACGACGACATTCGAGTCGGATGTTGAGCGCCCCGTCGACATTCGACTCGGTTGCATTAACGGTAACAAGGTCTGGTTGAACGGTGAACTGCTGATGGCCAATCATGTTTATCACGCTGGTGATGGCATCGATCAGTACACGGGCAGGGGCACTTTGAAGCAAGGGACCAACACGATTCTGGTTAAGATCTGCCAAAATGAGCAGACCGAAGAGTGGGCGCAGAGCTGGGAGTTTCAGTTGCGCGTCTGCGATGAACTAGGTACCGCGGTTCTCTCTACTGATCGACAAGCTCAATAAGGATCACGTCATGCAACGCTTAATCAGTCGAGTGGTTTTGATGAGCTTGTTGTTGTCGGTAACGACAGCGCAGGCGGATTGGACACAGTTTCGCGGGAGCCAAGCGCGCAGCGTGTCCGGCAGTGACACCAAGGTGCCGCTTGAATGGGATACGTCGGCGCAACGTAACGTTGCCTGGCGCGCAGATCTGGTTGGTCGCGGTCCTTCAGGACCCATCGTGGTTGATAATCGCGTGTATGTGACGAGTTCCAGCGGCTACAAGCAGGATCGACTTCACGTGCTGTGTTACGACGCCACGAGCGGCAAGCAGCTGTGGCACCGCCAGTTTTGGGCGACGGGCCGCACGATGACACATCCGTCCAGCGCGAACGCGGCACCGACGCCGGCTAGCGACGGCGAATCGATCTATGCCTTCTACTCGTCGAATGATTTAATCTGCCTCGACCTGGACGGTAATCTGCGTTGGTATCGCGGCTTGGCGTATGACTTTCCCAAAGCCGGCAATGACGTGGGGATGGCATCTTCGCCCGCCGTTGCCGACGGTGTCGTGGTCGTCCAAGTTGAAAACCAAGGCGACTCGTTTGCCGCCGGAATTGATACGAAAAATGGCAAGACATTGTGGCAATTCGAACGATCCAAGCGTGCCAACTGGTCGTCACCCGTGATTGCCAAACTGCCCTCTGGCCAAGCCCTGGCACTCTTTAAATCCGGCAGCGGCCTGGATGCTTACGATTTGCACACCGGCGAACGTCGTTGGCAATTCGCAGGCGACGCGGGAGGAATCTCTTCGGTAGCGGTGCTCGACGACAAAGTCATCTTGCCGTTTAATGGTTTGGTTTCACTGGACATCACGAAGCCCAGTCAGACACCGGAAGTCATATGGACCTCGAACCGCGTCAATCCTGGCTCGGCAAGCCCCGTCGTTGCCGACGAACACGTCTACGCGATCAACGGCGCGGGAGTGCTCGTGTGTGCGGACTTGAAGTCGGGCGAAGTGCTCTGGCAAGTACGCCTACAAGGCAAGTTCTGGGCGACGCCGGTATTGGTTGATGATCATCTGTTTTGCATCAACGAATCCGGGCT
>JAGQPK010000662.1 GCA_020426755.1 Planctomycetales bacterium | reverse complement strand
GGGTCAAGGCAATGTGGTAACGGTAACGACGGGCTTGGCCAAAGGCTTGACGGTCGCAATCTCAGAAGACAACGCGGATGTGACCACGACGCAAACGACTTCGGCCACCATGACCATTACCGACAACTCGATGGTCTTCCAAATTGGTGCAAACCAAAATCAAACCGCCGAGATTGCGATTGATCGAGCCCACTCGTCGTCGCTGGGCATCGGTGTCGCGAACAATCAATTTGCAAACCTAAGTGAAATCAACGTGACGAACGCGTCGAAGGCCCAGGACGCCCTGGCCATCATCGACGCGGCCGTCGACGATATTACGAATTTGCGGGGTAGCTTGGGTGCGTTCCAGCAGAACACGCTGGAATCGACGGCCAACAACCTGAAAGCAACTTTGGAGAACACGGTTAACGCGGAAAGCGTGATCCGCGATACGGACTTTGCAGAGGAAATCGCCAACTTCACGAAGAACCAGGTTCTGATGCAAGCCGGCACGTCAGTGTTGGGTAATGCCAATCAGATCCCGCAGTTGGTCTTGTCACTCCTCCAGTAAGCCTGAGAGTGGCTTAACGCAGGAGGCACGCGCCGCCTAGTTTCCACCGCGACAAAATAACCTGTCGCGGTGGAGTTCAAAGCGACCGCGTGCGTGATGAAGGACAATCCCTGGCGTGATGCGGCGACGCCTCCTTGTAGGTTCCGACCGGCCTTTTCGTACCTCATGACTTATCTGCCCCAAGTCATGAGGATTCACGAACGGAACTTGCGTCCCCTGTCGCCGTATCACGCCCTTTTCTTTTCTGTCGCCCTTCAATCCCTTCTGCTCCGGACGTCTTGCCATGCCTAGCATTGACGGTCTCGCCACTGGTATCGACACCACGTCGATCATCAACAGCCTGCTTTCGGTCCAACAACGACAGATCGATACGCTCAACGAGCAAAAGCAGCAAATTGTCGCTCAGAAAACCGCCTTCGGTGGCCTGGAGGGTCGACTAGTCGCGCTCCAGGCAACCTTGCGTGATTTGACGCGCCCCGATACGAATGCCTTCCAGCGCAAGATGATCACAAGCAGTGATGAGACGGCGGTGACGGCAACCGTTTCTAGTGATGCGGCGAGCGGACTCTATTCACTCCAAGTCAATTCTCTCGCGCGAAACCATCAGATCGCCACTCAGACCTACGAAGCGACCGACTCGCAAGTTGCTCGAGGTGACTTGTCAATCAAAGTCGGCGACAACGACGCGGTGACGGTTTCGATTTCGACTGCAAATAACACACTGGAAGGGCTGGTCAATGCCATCAATGTCGCCACCAAGGACGCGACCGCGTCGATTGTGAACGACAACGGCAGTTACCGGTTACTGTTGTCCAGCAACCAGACCGGCGTCGACAATGCGATCGACGTGAATTTCACACTCGCAGACGCCGGCGAAGCAGCCCTCGCTGCGACCTTCGACACGGGCAACCCGGTGCAGGCTGCCGAAGATGCCGAGATCCAAGTTGGTACGGGCACCGGCGCCATCATCACGCACACCGCCTCCAATCAGGTTGACGACCTGTTCACGGGCGTGACGATGGACTTGCACAAGGCGACCGACGGTGAAGTCATCCAGATCTCGGTGTCGCACGATCGCGCCGCAGCGCGCGAAGCAATCGACAATTTCGTCGAGGCGTACAATGGCGTGGTCGAGTTCGCTGCGGAGCAAAACAAGTTCGACCCGAACAGTCAGACGGCTTCAACGCTGTTCGGCAATCGAACGTTGCTGAACGTCACTTCCAAACTCGCTTCCACGGTAATGCAGGCGGTGAATGGCGTGGCGGACGGTGCGCCACGTTTGCTGGCACAACTGGGTATCCGGTTTGGCGCCAACAATCGACTCGAGGTGAGAGGATCCGCGTTCGACGACGCGATGAACGGCAAATTTGGCGACAAGACGATTTCCACTGCGGACGTGGCGGCGTTATTCGGATACTCGGGTCGTTCTGACAACGAGTACGTGCGATTCATTGGCGCGTCGGAAAAGACGCAAATGTCGCCTCAACGTCGCATCGACGATGCAGTTGTCGACGTGCCTTACCGTGTCGAGGTCACACACGCGGCAGAACAAGCTAAGCTCGTCGCCACAAACGCCTTGGCGTCTTCCACGGTGATCGATCAAAACAACAACACGCTTGAAATCAGCGTCGATGACAAGAATTCTGTTGGCCTTAAGTTGCGTGCCGGCACCTACACTCAGGAAGAGCTCGCCGACGAACTGGAATTTCAGATTAACAACAACAAGGACCTCGCCGGGAGACAGGTGCGTGTGGCCGTCGCGGATCAGAAGCTGACGATCACTTCGGTTACTTACGGCATCTCGTCAGAGGTCGGCGAATTGGGCGGTACTGCTCTGACGGATCTCGGCCTCACAGGCACGGAATCCGATCGTGGTGAGAACGTTGCCGGCCGCTTCGTGTTCGAGATCGACGGTCGCACGATCGAGGAGGATGCCAATGGCCAAGGACGCGTCTTGGCTGGATCCGGCAAGAACCAGTACACAGCGGAGCTTAAGGTACAGATCACGCTGACGCCGGATCAAATCCCACCAGGCGGAAGCGTCGATGCGAATCTTACGGTTTCACGTGGTGTTGCCGAGAGCCTGAATGATCTGATTGATTCGTTTATGTTGGAAAGCAGCGAAGACACCAAATATGGCACTCGCGACATCCTCGGTCTCGTCAAGTCAGCGAACAAGGAGTTCACTCAGCGCATTGAAAGTGTCGATGCATCCATCGAACGACTGAACGCCCGCTTTGAAGCGCAGCGCACCTCGCTCCTGGCCCAGTTCACTGGCCTGGAATCGCAAGTATCTGACCTGCAAGGCATCGGAAGTCTGCTGTCGGCCCAACTCGTTAACCTCAGCTCCTTCCGTACAAACTAAGGATCGATTGTGCCCATTCCCGCTGCCTATAAATCGCAGGAGCCATCAACTACCTGGACTCGGATCGAGATGTTGCTGGCGCTATACAACAAAGCAATTGAACATCTCGATGACTCGCTGCGCTCACTGGCACAAAACGATGTCGCCACGAATGTCCTGCAGCGGACGCGTGCCGCTACGGTTATCGTGGCCATTCGTTCGGGGATTCTGACCGAGTACGGTGATATTCCGTCCAAGATCGATCAACTCTGCGAGTACGTACAGCAGTGCATCGCCGACGGCAGCCGCGAACGAATCGAATCCGCACGTGGAGTGATGTCGACACTACGTGAAGGCTTTGAAGGAATTCGCACCGACGCCAATGCAATGGAACGCAGCGGTGAAATCAAGTCGATCCCAACGCCCGAATCGACCTTCGAATCGGTTTGCTAGTCGCGTTGGTTGGGGATTTGGTTCGCCGAAAGCCGCTAGCCGCGGTTCTCTTCGACGATTGCGGATTGAGCAGGATCGAATCCAAAATCCCTCACTCATCATTCCGAAATCCGAAATCAGCATTCAGAAATCCATGTCCGGCGTTGGAGCCACTTTCAAACACAGTGAGAACCGCGGCTGGCGCCTTTCGGCGAACGTGGAACCGACGCTAACGCGTTGCGGCGAACTAGCAAGCGCGGCGAACGACACACCGCGTTTGAACTGCGATACTGACGTCGCGTGCTAGATCGCATCGCCCACAAACATTTGGCAATAGCTTTCGTAACGCCG